>CAYJGE010000006.1:0-12740 GCA_964369835.1 uncultured Mailhella sp. | reverse complement strand
TGAAAATTCAGCCCCAAGCCCTGTTAATGCACTTGGTTGAATTTTAGTTGAAGTTGCAGAAACTTCGTCTTTTGAAGCATTGTCTTTTTCATTATTAATTGATTCATTAATGGGCTTATTTAGTTGAATAATATCATCTTCTTTAGCTTCAATATTTTCAGCCATTAATGATGGGCGCAAACCAAGACTTTCTTTATTTTCGCCAATATTTATATCAAGCTTTGCTTCTTTTATGTCTTTAGGCTTTTCATTTTCAGTAATGATATTTTTTGTTAAATCATTTTTGCTGTCTGTATTACTTTCTGTCAATAAAGTTGAAAATTCAGCCCCAAGCCCTGTTAATGCACTTGGTTGAATTTTAGTTGAAGTTTCAAAAGCTTCGTAAGGCACAATAGTTTTTTCGTCAGTATTAATGGTCTGTTCTTCATCTTCCATGATTAGCGGATGTAAATTGAGGCTTTTTAGCTTGGAATTTATTTTTTTTGCTTTTTCTTCTTCTGAGTTATTTAAATTATTCTTTGTACTACTTTCATTCTCTTTTGGAGAAGCTGAAAGTCTAGAGTTTACGGTTAATGAACTTTGTTGAATTTTAGGAGAAGTATTTTGTTCAGAAGCAATAGGACTTGTTTTAATTGTGTTTAATTTGCCCTCATTAATCTGTGACATTTTTTCATTTAATAAGAGTGTAGTTTTAGACTTGGCTGTACCATCTGAATTTTCATGAGTTTTTGTTTTTGGGCGTCGTATACTATCAGAAAAAAGGCTTTTTTTGGGCTTTTTATCAGTAATATTCATTTGTTCTGTTTGTATATTTTTATTTTGCATTACTATAGACTTTTCTTCATTAGAATTTTTATTAACAGAATCATTCTTGGTAATTGTTGAAAAATTACTTTCTTCACTTAGGTTTGTAAATTGCTTTTGACTCATATTATATACCTTTTATCTGATGGTTAGGAAGTGCTGGTATTTTTTTTGAAAATTTTTAAATAAATAGTACGCCAACCTCAGTTCATTTGGCGTGACTTTTTCTCCATGATTTTTTTAAATAATAAGTTATATTTTATAATTTTTAAAAAAAGAGGGTGAAAATAAATTTAGAATTTTTTACATATTTAATAAGCTTTTCCTTAAGCAGGCAATTTAATTTTATCTAAAATTACACCTTTTGGACCATCTGCGATTATAAAACCATCTTTTAAAACTATGACTCTGTCTACTAAATTCATTAAACTCATACGGTGCATATTGATGATCAAAGTTTTGTTCCTTATGTGGGGGCGTAGGCGTTTAATTAGTGATGCTTCCGTACTCCCGTCCATATTACTGGTTGGCTCATCTAAAATTAATACATCAGGATCCATTAATAGAGCTCTTGCAAGGGTGATTGTTTGCCTTTGCCCTCCTGATAAATTGGCACCTCTTTCAACAACAGGCATGCTATAACCTGCGGGATTGTTTTGAATAAAATCATTTACCCCTGAAAGCCAAGCTGCTCTTAATAATAATTTATCATTAACATAAGGCATTCCAAGGCAGATATTATCTCTTACAGTTCCTTGAAAAAGCATAGCTTCTTGGGGAACATAACCCATTCTGGATCTCATTTCTTTTTTATCAAGTTGACGCATATCAACTCCGCCAAATTTAACAACACCCATATTGGGTTCAATAAGCCCCATAATTACTCTGGCTAAAGTACTTTTTCCTGATCCCATATTACCGATAATTCCAATTTTTTCGCCGGGTGCAATTTTTATATTGACATCACTAAGGGCAGGCAAGTGGGAATTTTCAAAAGTAAAATCAACATGCATAAGTTCTATACTGTGAGGCAGATGCCCAAAATCAACAGTATTTGAATTATACTCATCAGGCAAGTCCATGAGGTTATTTAAATCTTTTAATGCACTTTTTGTACCTTGCCAACGTGGAAGCAGGCCACCAAGTTGAACTATGAATGACATGGAGCGTGCTGTAAGCATATTTGAGGCAATCAGCCCACCCATGGTTAGTTTTTGTTCGCTAATTAAATATACTCCCCAAACAATGAGTGCTAAACTTACAAAGTGGGTTAAAAGCAAGGCCATGTTATTTGTACTTGCTTGCAAGCGTTTACTTTTTTCGTTTTGATCTGCAGTGTAACTTGAAATTTTTTCCCAGTTTCGCATCATTCTTGGTTCTGCTGAAGATGTTTTGATTACTTCTGAACCTGTAATCATTTCCACAAGTAAATTATTTTTTTCCCTTTCACCCTGTTGTTGCACATTTGCTTGTGTATACATTCTTTTTTGCAAAGTAATAATATAAGTTAAAAGAAATATAATTGCAACACAAGGAATTGAAACAAGAGGACCGCCAATAAAGAAAACAATGGCTAAAAAGAAGAGGAGAAATGGCACGTCAATTAAAATCAGCATGGTGCTGGCACTGAAAAATTCACGAATGGAATCAAGTTCTCGAAAGGCTTGCATGAGCCCACCTGATGTATAGGTGTTTTTAGTAACATCAAGTCCCAATATTTTTTCCATTATCCTTGAGGAAAGAACAACGTCCATATTCCTACTGACTCTATCGGTAAACTGTGTTCTGAGTAACCTTAAAAGCCATTCAAAAATATAGCCCATTAAAATTCCGGCTCCTAAAACCCATAGGGTTTCAAGGGCGATGTTTGGAATAACTCTGTCATAAACATTCATCATGAATAAAGGTCCCATTAAAGCCAAAAGATTTATAAATCCACTGGCAAAAAGAACAGATTTATACATGGGAACATATTGTTTTAAAACATCAAAAAACCAATGTTTAGTATATACGCGAGTAATTTTCTCAAGCTTGTCATCTTTTTCGGGAGCTACAATTGAAAAAACTGCATATCCACTATATTCTTCTTGTAGGCTTTCTAGTTCAACAACGGAAGTTTCATGACCATGTTCAGGAAAAATCACAGTTGCTTCTTTTTCATTATATTTAATAAGAACAACAGATCCTTGATTTTTAGTCAATAAAACACAAGGTAAAACCATAGTTGAAATATCGGTAATATATTCACGGTTTACAATTTTACAATCAAGTCCAAGAGCTTTAACTGCTCGAACACAAGAAGCGGGAGATGGAGCACTGCCTGCCAAGGCAGACATTAAATGAGCACCCGAAACTTGCTTTCCTCTTAATCGAAATAAGCTACTAAAACTTTGCAAAAGCGGTGGAATCAAATCCGCTTCCGAAGGAGCTAAGCCAAGCTCTTGTTTTTCGAAAAAATCCAAATCAGACATGAAATTACCCTATTGTTTTAAATAATATGTTATCATATAAAAATATAATATTAGCAATGGAAATTGTCAAGTTTATGTTGGTAAAAATAACTTTTTTACGGGTTTGAAAAAATAAACTTAAATAATTAGGAATTATTCTTGACAAGCTTCAAATAAAGATTAAAATAGTTTAATGTAAAGTTTTTTTTGTGTAGATTATAAATCTACAAAATCATTTTATAAAAAAGACTATAAAATTCAAAAGTATTTTTTGATATGTTCAAAAAACAACTTTAACATATTCAAAAATAAAATTCAATAAAAATTTATAAATATTAATTCAAATGGAGGTTCACTATGAATACTGCACCAATAAAATCTTTAAAAGAAGTTGCCGACCTAATTGTTGACTGGGATTTGGGACCTGAGGATGCTGTTACTCTTTATCTTGAATGGGGAAATAATAATTGGCATGCCGAACATGCACCTGTACGTTCAAAAGATGATTATGCAACATATTTTGTGATTGATAATTGGGAAGAAAAGCCAAGTCTTAGGTTGGTAAGAAGAAATTCAGAGCAAGCTGTTGATTTATTGGTGATTGATTTACCTGATGATTTGGAAAAAGAATTTAAAAAAGAGTTTGAAGGTCTAAAAGGGCTTTATGCTCCGACTGAGTCCATAAAAAATTGGCTAAAACAAGAAATTTATGAGTAATTGCAAATACTAAAAACAGAATAGTTTGTTAATAAATAAAAAAATAGTAAAAAAATTTTTTCAATTCTTTATAAATGTATGAGAAAGTTATTTTTTAAGGGGAGATATTATCTCCCCTTTTTTATGATTTTATATAAGGTCAAAGTCACGCCACTTTCGTTTTCTAAAACCATAATTATGGCATGATTTTTGATTTTAAACATTAAATAAAATATTAATAAATCAAGATTGTTATATTATTATTTGATAAAATGTTTTTTCAGGAAGGGGGAAGCAGTTACGTTTGAGGGAGGAAAACCCGGCCTATGTCGAACAAAGTGAGACTAAGCGTCATGGATCAGTTCAAAAAAATGGGGGTTTCCTCTCTCAATCCGGAATTAGCTAAGTGTTTCTTTATTCTTGATTTGTAAGTTTTTCAAGGCTTCTTCAACCTTGGAATTGGCATAAATAATTACCCCAATGGAAACCAACAAAGCTTGAGTAAAGAAAAAGAAATACCATTGCATTTGTTTATTTTCATTTTCTGTTTCAGCCACAAGCCATTGTTTAGCCATTGCTGCGTGCTCAGAAGGGCTTATATTTTCCATAGCTTTATTGATAATGCCAAATAGTATAGGTAAATCCTTACGAACGGCCACAGCATGACCTTGTACAGATTTAATCATGCCGGCAGTTTGCAATTGTAAAAATCCACCAACTTGAATTTTTTCCATTAAATTAAATTCATAATCTATTATTGCATCAACGTTGTTACTTGCAAGTAAATGCAATGCGTCCAATGTGTTGGTGGTAAGAACAAGTTCAAGCTCAGGGTGATTTGCCACAAGATAATCATGCCAAAAATAGTTTTCCACGACAGCTACTTTTTTTCCGTTCAAATCCGGTATTGTCAAATTTTGCAAATGCTCACTTCTTCTGGTTACAATCATGCCGGGTAAGAAAACATAGGGTTTTGTGAACTCAAGAAAGTTTTTACGGCGATTTGTTTCGGCAATTGCCAAAAACATATCAAGTTTTCCTTCTTCTGCTAAAAGTTCGGCACTTGCCCAATCTTTTTCCCTTACAGCTCTAAGCTCCAAGCCTGTTAAATGATTTATTAATCTTAAATAATCACTGCCAAGACCTGTATATTGCCCTCTCTCATTAAAAGTTTCCAAGGGGTAAAAATGTGGATCTGTTCCAACTGTAACTATAGGATTTGAATTGATTAAACTTAATTCAGCTTCTGATAATTCATTGATAATAGGATTTTTATCTTCAATGATTTGATCGATAAAATTTTCTTGACCGTGATCGAGCTCAGGAAAAAAAGTTCTTGCTCCAAGATAGGCTTCAAGGCAAATAATAGATATTCCTATGATTATTGTATAGATAAAACGCATAACTTTCCTCGTTTATTTTGATTGAATTTTTTGTTTTTCAAGCTGCTCATCAATGTAAAAAAGCACAGGATAATCAGGTTTTCCAAAAAGCATATAGCGAAGACTGGCATGGGGAGTTGATGAAAGTTCTGCATGTTTTGATAGATAAAATAGTACACCAAGCCCGACCCAAGAAAACAGAGCAATCCAAGAAGGAACCGAAATGGCGGCAGGGGAGTCAGGGTAAATCAGCAGGGTAAAGCAAGCAATGGAAGTGGATGCCCCAATGATGCAAATGGGTTTACCCCAGATTGATGTATTTGCTGAAGGATTTTGTGTTAGATATTTATAGGCTGTCAAGCAAGTGAAAAGATAACCAAGAGCAGTACCGGTTGCAGACATATCCACAATCCAAATTAGGGCAACTCTGCCAAACCATGGTACAATTAAAGTAAGTGCCAATACAAATAAAACACTTTTCCAAGCCGTATTATGAACAGGGTGTAAATCAGCAAAGAAATTTGGTAAAAATTTACTTCTGCCCATACTAAAGAGCAATCTTGTGGCAGCCATGAAAAAGCCATTCATACCTGATAAAACAGCGGCAACAACAGGAATACTTAAGGCAATGGCGCCAAGTCTGCCAAAGACTTGATCGGCAACCCAGCCTGCATCCCAAGCCAAATGTTTTGCCAAAAGTTCGGGGTAGGGAATATAACCTGCCACAACAAGGGTAACCAAGGAATAAAGGGCAGCTCCGACCATAATTGCCACAATCATTAAATTTCTGGCTTTATTTGGGGAAAAATTAAATTCTTCAGCTGTTTGGGGGATGGTGTCAAAACCTGCGTAAAGCCAAGGAGTTAGGGCCAGTAAGACCAGTATACTACCAAGCCAGCCCCTATCTTCATTAAAAAATGGTTCAAAATTTTGAATACTTGCGCTTTCACTAAGAGCTGTACCACCTGCAAGAACAATAACACCTAAGGTTAGAGCAATGGCTAAAAAAATCTGTACAGCACTGGCAGCTCCAACACCTTTATAATTCATATAACCAAAAAGTAATAGGGTTGAAGATACAAAACCCACTTCACCAATATAAATATCCCATCCTATAACAGTATAAAGGTAACCGAAGTCAAATAGTCCGGGCAATAAATATCTGGTAACCAAAATAAGGGCCATGGCATTGGCCGGAATTAGGGCAATATAGCTAAGAACCAAGGTCCAACCACAAATGAAGGCCCCTTTTGAACCAAAACCTGCATAGGCATAGGCAAAGGCTCCGCCCGCCACAGGATAGGGTTTAATTAAAACACTATAGCTTAATGCAACAATGCACTGGGTAAGACCTCCAATAAAGAATGCAAGCACAGCTCCTATGGGGCCTGCACCCGGTAAAAAGCTAATGCCGGGTAATACAAAACATCCCCAGCCCACAATGGCACCCAAGGCCAAGGAAGTAACAGCCAGAGGACTTAAATTTTTTTCAAGTTCCATTCTTTCTTCTACGTTTTGAACTTTAGTTTCAGATTCTTTAGTCATAAACCTTACCTTTTAAGTTATATTGTTTATTTTACCAATTTTTCTTAGTGAATAAAGCTTTATACGGCTTTTAATATAAAATCAAGAATTAGTATTTTTTTCACAATCTTTTTATTGCTTGGCTCTGTTTTATAAAATTATTAGTTATTATAATGAGTTGATTTTTTCGTGGACATCTATATTTATCCGATGTCATGGTAATGCTCAAAAAAAATTCTTTAGAGAGACCTCTGCATAATTATTATTTTTTTAGGTAAATTTTTGTGCAGAGGTTTTTGGAAAATAAAAAATCCACGCTGATAAAATCAAAAATTGAGTTTATCGGCGTGGATTTTTTGTTGAACAGTCGCTGTTTACTTTAAAAAAGTTAATTCAATATATTATTCTAATGGGGCTGCAGGATTCCAATGAGTACCTATATAACTGTCTGTTACATTGACAATAAAACTTCCGTCCACATGTTGATTTAAAGTTAGATCTATGGACTCTTCATAATGAGAATCGGCTAGAGCTAACAGATTGCCACTATCAGGAAAAAGCATGTAACTAACAGGTTTTGTTTGTTCTATGGTTAATTTCATGGATTCGGGATCATAAATAAAGTCTCTGCTTATGGTGTGTATACCAACTTGTGCCATTAAAACAGTTCCTTTTTGAAGATTTCCGTCTCTTTGCAAAATATCTTCAGTGGGAGCAAGTCCTGTTTGACAAGCCAAGGAAGTAACTGCCCTGCAAAGTTCAATGTCTAAATATTGCTTTCCGTCTGAACCTGTTATTTTAAAAGCATTTAATACTTGATCATAACTGTCCAAGGTTGTTACTTGTCCATTTCGTTCACGAATTTTCAAAAATGTACCTCTGTCCATGTCAACAACAAAGGTGTCAGGCAGAATTTCTTTACCTTTTGCCATGGCTTCGTCAAAACTGATTACATTTTTCCCGTCTATTGTTTGAATATTGATATCAGGTATGGCCGCTGTCAATCTAAATGTTTTTTGAACTTCGTCAAGCAAACTTTGCTCTATGACTTGATTGCAAATTTGGTTAAAATTACTATTTAATCTGTTTTCAGGTTGAATGCCAAGCTGATCTTCCAAACTTGTTATTACCTGTTCATTTATGGCTGCAGCTTCTCCGTATATTCCAACAAGGTCATTATAACCATAATCAACGGCACCTCTTTTCATGGCCATAACAAGCATGCTTTCATAGGCTCGCTCAGTTTGAGCTTCAGGAGTTGATAATTTGGCATATAGTTCATTTTGTTGCGCTACGGGCATTCCTTGCAAAGTAAATTTCATGAGTGTATCTAAAATAGTACTTGAAGAGTCATTGCTATTTGTTGTTCCCACAAGAGAATTTCTGAGAGCTGCATAGAATCCTTGTCTTGCGGCTATAGCATCATTTTCATCGGCTGTTGGCGGTAAATTAATTAAATTTAGCATTGCTGTGCTTATTTGAGTGTGGGAATTGCTTATGGTAAGTAAAAATTCCGGTTTATCTATTCCGGCAACCAAATCCCTTTGTGCCGGTGACCAGTTGGCTTGATTTGGCATAATAGATGTCAATACCGACTTTAGTTTATCCTTATTTGAATCTATGCCGTCAATGGTGTGCTGTGGCATAAGGTAGGATAAGGTTTGAACAATATTGGAAGAAGCAAAGTTTTTCAAAGGTCCGTCTGGAACTGATGTATATAAATTCTTTAGGTTGTCCACCATTTGAGCTACAGTAAGGTTACCGTCAACAGCATTATGCATGAGCAAATCTTTAAAGCCTGAAAGTTGAGCTTCTGTTGCTCCATTTTTACCTAAAGATTGAGTCAAAGCTTCAAGTCCACCTGCATACATTAATCTGTTGGAGTCTTGTACTGTAAGCTCGCAAGCTGCTGCTATCTTGGTGGCTTTCATAAAATTACCAAGGGGAACAGTAGCATGATTTTCAGGATTTATCATTTGATCTCTTGTGAAAATTACTTCATCTCCAACCCTTACTTCAAGACCGTTAACTTCCTTTAAATGGGGTGCAACTGCCATTGCAAAATCATTAATAACCGAAGCCATTAATTCTTGCATTTCAGGAACATTAAATTCAGGGTTTTTCACTTGATACATTGCTTCTTTAAAATTTTTGATCATGGCATGAACACCCTTGTCGTCGGCTGTCGGGTTATTCTTATCTAAAATTTCAAGCATGGAATCCAAAGCCCTCATTCTTTCAGGTTGAGCACTTGTATAAGCACCAAGCTTTTCTTTGGCTTGATTAAAAGCATCTATAATTGCAGGTGAAATGCGTTCTTTTCTGGTGCTGACATCCCCTAGGGCTTCAACAGTTTTATTACCTTGGGCACTTAAAAAACTAAGGCCATGTTGAATTGCTTCCCCAAGATTTTGAAAAAACTCACCGGGATTTTCTAAAAAACGTATATTTCTTTCAGGAGATGCCGAACTTCCCGCTAATCTTTCATGATTTTTTAAAGTGTTAAATCTGCAACCAAAGGTTTCGGGTTTTATAAATACTTGTCTGCCTGCCCCTTCCTTGGCCGGAATAGTTGCAATCATTATTGTTCTTCTATTGTTGGGAAGCCCACCAGGACCTTGGGGAATGTCAATTCCTCTGTGTACATTGGTATGTCCGTCAACATTTGCCCTTTGCTCAGCTTTTAAATGGCTTGAGTCTCGCAAATATTTTTCGGGACATCTATCTAAAAATTGATACAATTTACCTTCGGGATCTTCAAGGTTTAATGCTCCTTCTACAAAGGCACATCCTTTGGAATGAGCCAAGGCATCAATATAAAGCATTAGATCGGATACTTGTGGAACATCAGGGTTCACATTATCAGCTCTGCCGCTTAGCACGTCAGCCATTAATCTTGAACCTGCATCAATTCGGTTATATAAATTTTGGACAAGATTATCTCTGGCAGCCTGTCTGTCTAAGCGTGGCAAAGTATTGATAAAGGATTTTAGTTCTTGATTGCTGTATCTGATGTCGCCAAGTTTTGGGTGACGAATAGTAATGGTTGGTGGTAAGCCTGCATTACCTTTTGCTCTGATATTGCCTTCCTTAAACCAACGTCCTATTTTACCTAACGTGCTTTCTTGAACTTGACCTCTGAGTTGAGCAGCGCCTTGATTGGGAATTTGTTGTTGTCCCAAGGCTCTGGCATTTTGTAAGTTATTAACTTGAGGTAAAACCCTGACTCCGATTTGATTACCAATTCTTTGAGTTTGGTCTTGTTGACCTATATGTTGTAGGGGGGCTTGCCCTCCCAGTCCTGCTATACCACTCATATATATCTCCGACTATTTAAATAATTAAGCTTTTATAAAATATTGGGGAGGGATTTCAGTATTGTTTTGAGGTGAAATGGTTTCAACTCCACTGACATAATCTCTCCAATATCTGGCAGCACCAACAAGTGATGCAAATAAATCTAAAAATGCCGTACATTCCTCGTGGGAATGTCCCAAGACTTCTATAAGTCTTGATAAGCATAAAATTTGGGTAGAATTATCTATTCCAAGAGTTCCACCGGCTGTAAAGCCCCATAAATAATTACCACACATGATATCATACAATAAATCATTTCTGGTTTCCACATCACTGATATTAATTGGGGAAATCAGTATATTAAATAATATTGAATTAATTTCTTCGGAGTATTCCACAATTACACCGATATCACCATCAACATTCAATTCAATTTGGTTTTTAGAGTCAAAGGAAAGAGGGCTGATTTCCAAAAAATTGCAGAAATGGGCTATAATTTTATTTGCATCTTGTTTACTCATGTTCATTCTCCTTTGTGGTTTTGGTATGCAAAAAATATACCAAAAACTTGGTTTGTTGATAATATAAATATATTAATATGTTGTTAATAAAATATTATTTAATGAAAATATAATGAAAAATTCGCAATAAATAGCATGGATTTGCAATTTTTTTATAAATTTTATTTTAGATAATGATTTTTTAATAATTATTCAGAAAAATTGAAAATACTGTATATTGTTTTTAAATATATAAAATCAATGTGTTGAAATATGGTAAAATTATAGTCTAAAAAATTATTTAAAAATTAAAATGCAAACAATGTTGCAGGTAAAAAACATTGTTGGCATTTTAATAAAGCATTATGAGATTTTCAGTTGTTTTTTTTTAGGGACAAAGTGGGGCGTAATTTATATTGGTTTCTAAATTTAGACCAAACATTAAATTAGCATTGGCAATTGCCTGCATGGAAGCCCCTCTTGCCAAATTATCAATGGCAGAGGTAAGAATAAGTTGCTTGGTTCGTTCGTCAATGTTAATGGCAATGTCGCAATACATGCTTGACCGAACATTGCGGGTTTCCGGTAAACTATTGATGGGCAATACCCTTACAAAAGGTTGGTCTTTATATGCTTCTGTGTAAATATTATGAATTTCTTCAAGGCTGTATGATGCTGAAAGCTTGGCGTAAATTGTAGCCAAAATGCCACGTAAAAGAGGAATTAAATGAGGGTTGAATGAAAGAATTATTTCTTGATTTGCAATAAGGCTGAGCTCTTGTTCAATTTCAGGTATATGTCTATGTTTACCGCCAATATTATAGGGGCGAAAATTATCTTGTACTTCACAAAATAAAGTTGGAACCGAAGCTTTTCTGCCGGCTCCGCTTGTTCCTGATTTAGCATCAATGATAATATTATCAAAATCAATTAATTTATGCTTTATGGCAGGATAAAGAGCTAAAATACTTGCAGTGGGGTAACAACCGGGATTTGCCACCAGTCTGGCATTTTTTATGGAATTTGTATATAATTCAGGCAAACCATACACGGCTTCGGATAAATAATTTGGTTGAAGGTGTTTTGCATACCACTTTTCATAAACAAGAGAGTCTTTAATTCTAAAATCAGCAGAAAGATCGATGATTTTTATTTTTTTCTGCTTTTTTTCAGACAATTCCAAAAGTTCACCCACATTTTCCATGGCAACTTGATGAGGAACAGCCAGAAAAATTAAGTCACAATTTTCCACTAAATGTTCTGCTTTAGCATCTACAATTTCAAGGTCACCACATTTTGTATTTAATAAAAATGGATAAAGTTGTGAAAGTTTTTTGCCACATTCTTGCCTTGAAGTTATGACAGACAGTTCAAAATATTGATGACTTGCCAAAATTCGAGCAAGTTCCATTCCTGTATAACCTGATACTCCTATTAATCCTACTTGATACATAAAAATCTCACTTAATTGTTTTGAGTTATATATTTCATACGAACTTCATAAAGTATATCTTTTAACATCTTTTTTTCAACGTCACTGAGACCATTATTGAATTTATCGTCCAGCATGTCAAGTAAATCAATGGTATGTTTGGCCAATACCGTATCTTTGGTTACTGTTTTGGTATCAGGGTTTGGAATTTCACCCAGATGAACCATGATTGATGATGCCAATGACATAATAAAAGTTGAAAAATCAACTGCGGGCATTATTGGACTATTGGGATTATCATTAGACGAATTAGACATTAAAACCTCCTGATTTTCTTAAAATTACTTGGGTGCAGATTTTTCTTATTGCATATTTTTTAGAAAGAATAAATCATCTTATCAGATATGCAAGGGAAATTTTTATAAAAAATTTATTTTTGGAAATGGGAATAATTAGGATTTATTAAAAAAAAGACCTTTGTATAATTATATAAAGGTCTCAATGATTCATATTGAAAAAGTTGATTTTTGGTTTTTTGTAAAAGGGTAAAAAAAATCTCCAAAAAAATCCTCAAAAAAAAAGTCCCAAAGAAGGGACTGGTTTTTTTTGGAGCGGGAGACGGGATTTGAACCCGCGACTTCAACCTTGGCAAGGT
>CAYJGE010000005.1:0-45543 GCA_964369835.1 uncultured Mailhella sp. | reverse complement strand
ATGTCAATATATTATAAAAGTGAAAAACTATTTCAATTAAGATGCGTTAGCCCTGGGAAAACCCCACGTGATTCCGGATTGAGGGGGAAAACCACGTTTTTTTTGAACTAATATCTTGATTTATCAAAGTATCTCTATATACAAATATTCCTACAGATGACGTTCTGGGGCTACGTCCTGTAGCCCCACTCACTCAAGCTTGCAATTTGCGTGGAAATTGCTTCGCTTGCCCTGCGGGGCTTGTCACTTCTTGTGGTAAATCGCTTCAACCTCGCAATGACCGTGCTTTCATATAATTAATATTATAAACATAAGATTTCATTGATAATCTTTATAATATTATCAACTTCTTCATTGCT
This sequence comes from uncultured Mailhella sp., assembly GCA_964369835.1. Taxonomy (GTDB): domain Bacteria; phylum Desulfobacterota; class Desulfovibrionia; order Desulfovibrionales; family Desulfovibrionaceae; genus Taurinivorans. Next base: position 45,184 of record CAYJGE010000005.1, on the reverse strand, counting down.
AAGCTCAGGAAAAAGGGGAAGGCACAAGATACGCTTAGAAATATCTTCAGAAATAGGGCAAGCTTGGTATTCTTCCAAATATGACAAAGTGTTCAAACTTGGAAAAAAATAGCGACGTGGCATGATATTTTCTTTTTCAAGGGCTGATAAAACAGATAATAATTGTTCTTCACTCTCAAAAACAACAGGATAATAGGCATAATTTAGCTCTAAATCAATATGTTGTTTTGGTCTTTGTAGATTTACCGTTTTTTGTAAATTTAAAAGACTATTTGTGTATCTGTCCGAAATTCTTTTTCTCTCCTGAAAAATCTCCGAGAGATGGGGGAAATTTGCAAGCCCCATGGCAGCATGAAATTCCGATTGCTTACCATTTATCCCAAGACATAAATGATTATAAGTATTATGTCCAAAACGCTTTTGCAGCTCAAGTTTATCGGAAATTTTTTTATCTTTCACAATACAAGCGCCGCCCTCCACAGTATGAAATAACTTGGTGGCATGAAAGGAAATGGTTGTAATATCACCAAAGGCAGTTAAAGATTTTCCTTGATATTTGGCACCAAAGGCATGAGCACCATCATAAATAACTTTCAAATTATATTTATCTGCAATTTTTTGAATTTTATCCACATCACAAGCATATCCAAAAACATGAACAGCCAAAATTGCCTTTGTTTTGGGAGTAATTGCTTTTTCAATTTTATCCGCATCAATGGTAAAATTATCAGAATTAATATCCACAAAAACAGGCTTACATTTTTGCCAAAGAATGGGAGAAACACTTGCCACATAGGAAAAGGGGGTGGTAATAATTTCTGTGTCTTTATCCATTTCAGTACCGATATCAAGGGCTGATAGGGCAAGCATCAGGGCTATGGTGCCATTGCTTAAATAATGAAAATTTTCTACTTCTAAAAAATTTTTCATTTTGCCTTCAAACTCTTGTAAACAAGGGCCTTGATTTGTAAGGATATTTGTATCCCATATTTTACGAAGCTGTTCTACATATTCTTCAAATGGAGGCAAGAAGGATTTTGTGACATAAGTTTTTTTCATTAATTAATTGACCTTATATATATTATAAATACCCTGTTTTTTACAAATGAAATTATTAACTTTTTTATAAATAAAGTCAACAGTAAAGCTTTTATAAAAAAAAAGACCTTTACCATAAAAGTAAAGATCTTTTTTACTGTAATAAATTTTACATTGCCAACAATTATTTTTCTCTGACAAATTTCAATCTAATATCTCGTAAATTCATTGTATATTTGTCCATTTCAGGTGTTTTTGATCTTAAATAGAGATATATTTGTCCTTTATCCAGTGCTATTTCACCAAGAGAAGCATATACATAGTTTGACCAATCATTTCCTGTTCTTTGCAAAATGGCCTCAAGAGGTTTTTTATTACTTAAATTCATATTATTCAAATCATTAAATCCATAAATATGAAGGTATTTCCCTGTTCCGTCTCGCTCCGGTTTACTATAGTTTAATGAGACCTCATAAATTCCGGCTTTTTCAAGATTTAGTCCAAATATTACAGGAACGCCACTTCTCCAACCTCCCAAATTGTAAGGCGCATAATGGGGTTCAACAATAACTCCCGATGAAAATTCCAAAAGTGCATCCTTGGGGTATAAAACAATACTTACTGCTTCATCAGCTTTTTTTTCTTCTTCAATCATTGCTAAACGTATGGAATTACAAAATTGATCAGTTTGTTTCTCATCTAAACCGGCACCTGATGCAACATATTGATAAAGCATATGTTGATTACCTAAAATCTTTGCCCCTTTTAAATAAAAAGCTTTTAGTTCGGCTGTGCTATAATCCCGATTAAACTGTCCTGAAGCTCTCAGTAGTGTATTAATTTGGCCAAATACTCTATCAGCTCCTGCTTGCCCCTCATTTCGCTCAGCCAGTCCAACGCTAAAACTATCGGTACCGCAAGCTTCACTTAATTCTTTATTAGTATAAGCATTTGCATTATAGGGTATAGTTAATAAAAGTAATGCAAAAAGAATGATAATGTTTTTTTTCATAAAACTTCCTTTAGTAATTTTAGCTTATTTTACAATTTCCAAAACAACATCTCTTAGATTCATGGTATATTTATCATGCCCTTGATCCTTGTCACGAAATGTCAAAAGATATGCTTTTCCTGCTTCAAAATTAAACTTACCGATTTTAACTTTATTATAACTTGTCCATTTACCTGTTTGTGGAAGATTTACAGAAAAAGATTGGGCATTTCTAAGTTCATGTTCAGGAAATTGTTTATATCTGAACTGATTATCATCTGTAAATTCCCAAATATCATTTGAAAATTTATCATAGGCATAAACTTCAAAGGGCAAGACTGAGCCTCTTGGGGGTGCTTTACTATAATTTATACTTACTTCATAGGTTCCGCTTTTATCAATATAAACAGGAACCACTATGGGTGTGTTTGATTTCCAATAGCCAATATTGGGCGGATTGTATTTACTTTCTATTTCAGCTTCCTTTGAATAAACTTTAAAAAACATATTGGGAGTAAGGATAATTTTATTTGAATAATTATGATTGGGATTTTCAATTCCTACTTGCTCTTCAAGCACATAACATATTCTGTCTGAATAATCTACCCTTAATTTAAGGGCTAATTGAAAAATCTCGGTAAGGTAACTGAGACCTCGTTCAGGATCGGCATTTTTTAAAGTTTCATCATATTTGGTAGCCAATTCCTGAGAACTGTAATTTTTATCAGTTGCATTGGTTATCCTTAAATAATCATTTACTTTCTTGAAATAATCATAGGCATTGCCCCCGCTTTGTCTTGCTTTTGCAATATCATACTTATCTGATTTACAAATTTCATACATTTCTTGGGCTGTATAGGCATGGGAATTTGAAACAGAAAATCCCAAACATAAACTTAATGCCAAACTCAAAATAACACTTTTTTTCATAAAAGCTCCTAATTAGGCTGATTATTTTATTAAAATTCATCCACTATTTTTAATGAAAGCTCTCTTAAATTCATGGTGCCTCTGTTCGGATCTGTATCTCTGTCACGAAAAATAATAAAATATGTATTATTCTTATATAAATTAACCATGGCCAATGTTTTTTCAACATAGGTTCCCCAAGAGCCTGTTACCGGAAGATCAATGGAAAAGTAATTGACTTCATCTAACATTTCCACTAAAAATTCTTCCGGCATTTCTTCTAAAACATAAATTTCCAATGGGGCTCTTGAGCCATTATTAGCCTGTTTACTATAAAGAACACTCATTTCGTAATCTCCGCTTTTATCAATATAAACAGGAAAAATCACGGGGGTATTGGTTAGCCAAAAACCAATATTTACACTATCGGAGTGTTCTTCAAGTCTTGCATTTTCTGAGTAATATAAATCAGCATCATAGGCTGAAAGAACAATGTTATTTGCATAATCGGATAAATCTTGATTATATAATGAATTACAAATCATATCTGTATATGTCATATTCCAGCCTGCACCTATGCCAAGATGTACATAATTCATATCAAAATCATCAGCATGTGCCAAACCTATTTCATAAAATTTTTTAAGCTCCTTGGCACTATATTTTTCATCGGTGGCGTCGGTATATATGAATAAATCATTCATTTTTACAAAAAGCTCATCCAGTTTGCCCTGCTCTTCTGCTATCTCTATGCTTACACCATCGGTATTACAAAGATTATATATCTCCTCAGCTGTATAAGCACTTGACTTTGGTATAAAAAAGGCAAAATTACAAGCTAAAATCAAGGCTAAGATAATACTTTTTTTCATATAACTTCCTTAAATACTCAGTTTAATGTAAAAATTTCAATTTTTTATCATAAATAAAGTAATTCTTTATTATAACGTTAAATAATTTAGAAACACACCCTAATTAAAAAATAATTTTAAAATTTCACAAAAGCCTTTCCCATAAATTAATCCAAAATCCTCAAAGTTATATTTCTTAAATTCATGGTACACCTTTTCGGATCTGTATCATGGTCACGAAGAACCATAAAATAGGTATTATTTTTTTTCAAACTAATATTGCCCACCTCTTTCTCAACATAGTTTGACCAAGTGCCTGTGTTTGGCAAATCAAAGGGAAAATAGTCGCGAGAATCTAAGGTTTTTGCAGAAAAGTTTTTAGGCATAGCATTAAAAACATACATTTGCACAGGTGCCCTTGAGCCATTTACGTCTCGCTTACTATAATTAATACTTATTTTATAGTTTCCGGTTTCATCAACATAAAAAGGGAATATTATGGGTGTATTTGTTCTCCAAAAGCCAATATTGACAGGATCGAAGTTTTCTTCAATTTTAGCTTCTTTTGAATAGGTTAAATCAACATCATAGGGAGAAATGATAATATTTTTTGCATAATCATTACGAGTTTCATATAAACGTGAAAGCATATAGCGGATAGTGTCTGTATATTTTAGATCAAATCCACCACCAAGGGCAATATAGACATAAAGATCTTCATAATCATCAGCCATTTCCATGCCTTTATCAAGAAAAGCTTTCATTTGCTTGGTGCTATATTTTTTATTGGTAGCATGTGTATACAAAAACATATTGTTCATATCTCTAAAAAATTCATCTAACCGACCATTTTCTTCTGCCGTATCCAAAGTAAATCCATCAGCAATACAAAGATTATATAAATCACTGGCCGAAAGAGCGTTTGATTTGGGAATAAAAAGGGCAAGATTACAAACCAAAACCAAGGCTAAAATAATAATTTTTTTCATATAAACTCCTTAAATAATTTAAAAGTCTAAATTAATCCATTTTTTTTACAAATATATTTCTTAAATTCATGGTAAATTTATTGGGAGTTGAATTTGTATCACGAAGAACAAGATAATAGGTATTGTCCTTCTTCAAATCTATATATGTCAATATTTCATTAACATAGTTTGACCAAGTACCTGTTGTGGGAAGTGGTATGTAAAAATCACTATAAAAAGTAAAATTATTGGAATTGAGTAACATATCATCTGAAAAATTTTTAGGAATCTCACCTAAAATATATAATTCCAGAGGTTCCCTCGATCCATTTTTATCTCTTTTACTGTAATTTACACTTATTTCATACTCTCCGGTTTCGTCAATATAAAGAGGGAAAATTACGGAAGTATTTGAATGCCAAAAACCAATATTGACAGGATCGAATTTTTCTTCAACCAAAGCCTTTTTTGAATAGGTTAAATCAGCATCATAAGGGCCAAGAACGATATTTTTTGCATAATCATCAAGATCATTTTGACGATCAAGCATATAACAAACTCGCTCTATGTTTGTTATATCAATACCAGCACCAAGAGCAACAGAAACAAAGAGTCTTTCATCATCAGCCTCTTCCCAGCCTTTATCAAGAAGTTTTTTAATCTCCTTGGCACTATATTTTTTATCTGTTGCATCGGTATACAATAGCAATTTATTTATATTTTCGTAAAATTCATCTAACCTACCTGTTTCTTCTGCCCGCATCTGGGTAAATCCATCAGCACCACAAACCGCAGATAAATCCTTGGCCGAAAAAGCACTTGACTTTGGAATAAAAAAAGTAAAGTTACAAACCAAAACCAAGGCTAAAGTAATAATTTTTTTCATATAATATCCCTAAATAAAATAATTAAAAATTTAAAATCAATCCAGTTTTCTCACGAATAAATTTCTTAAATTCATAATACCTTTACCCGGCGTTTTATTTCTGTCACTAAGAACAATAAAATAAGTATTTCCGGCTTGAAGATTAATATCCATAAGCTTTTTTTCAACATAATTCGACCAACCACCTGTCAATGGAAGATCAACAGAATAAGCCGTTAAATCAATTAATTTTTCCTGTGAAAAATCTTTAGGCAGACTATCTAAAACATAAACGTTCAAAGGATCTCTCGAACCATTTTTATTTCGCTTACTATAAAGAACGCTTATTTCATAATTTCCATTACTATCAATATAAACAGGAAAAATTACAGGGGTATTTGTTTTCCAAAAACCAATATTGACAGGATCAAATTTTTCTTCAACCAAAGCCTCTTTTGAATAGGATAAATCGGCATCATAGGGTGAAAGCACAATATTTTTTGCATAGTTAAAAGTCCCGTCATATAAATGAATTCCGTCTTGGTTTGCTATTGTATTGCAAATTATATCTGTGTATTTTGTATCCAGGCCAATACCCAAGGAAACAAAATAATAGGTTTTACCAAATTTTTCAGCCTTTTTAAAACCCTCTTTGTAAAATCCTGCTATTTCCTCACTGCTATAATTTTCATCTATAAGGTCTGTTAATACAAACAAATCATTTATTTTTTTATAAAATTCATCTTCAAGTCCATCTTGTTCCGCAAGGCTCAGACTTAACCCATCAGAAATACAAGCCCAATGCAATTCTTCAGCCAACATACCCTTGGAATTTGGAATAAAAAAGACAAAATTACAAACCAAAACCAAGGCTAAAAAAATTTTTCTCCTCATAACAATTCCTTATAAAACATTTTAAGGAAATACTGATTTATTTAAACCTATTTAATCAGTATTTCCTTAATTTTTTATTGTTTTTTAAGGTGAATTTCCTGTAAATCCATTACATTTAAATTTCTATTGGCATTCCCGCCAGTATCAATCAGAAGTAAGGTATAAATACGTCCTGCCTCAAGCTTTAATTTACCTATTGTCATTTCTTGAAAATCGTCCCAACCATTGGTGCTTGGGATAGTAACATTAAACTTAGAAGCTTTTGCGTAGTCTTCATCGGTAAACCCTTGTGTTGCCATCACATTTAAAGGAGATTTTGAGGATTCGGAAGCGTTCTTGCTATAGACAATACTAACTTCATAGGTTCCGTCTTCATCTATATAAATAATAAAGACGCCGGGAACATTTCCAAACCAATCGTCAAGAAAATAAACACCATTATGACCTAAGGTTGCCCCCTCTGTATATGCAATATTTGAATGATTGGGTGTTATTTTTATGTCAGAAGCATAGCCGTTTTCATTAAAATAACCATCGACTTGCCCTAAAACAGAGCAAAATACATCTGCATCTTTCAAATTCAAACCTGCCCCCCTAAAAACATATTGATATGTAAAATCAAAATTTTGTCCACCGCCTTTATTTGCTTCTGCCTCTTGTGCCGCATTCATTTCTCTGCCTTTATGGTAAAAAGCCAAAATTTCTGATTGACTATAATCCCTTTTTACTCCGGCAGCTTTTAATAACCTATTAATTCTACCAAAATATCTTTTATTACTTTCACTGTCTATATGCGGGAAAGCTTCCGGGTGTCTTGCGGCTTCCTCAATCATTCCAATATCAAAGGGATCGGAAATACAAGCTTTATATAGCTCTGTTGCCGAAAAAGGATTGGCTTTGGCATTAAAGGTTATTAAACTCAACATAAAAACCGATAAACAAATTTTCAAAATAGTTTTTTTCATCGCTATTACTCCATATAAAATATTTCCGCTTTACATTTATAATGTAAAACTCTTAAAGACAGGCCTTGCTTCGGCGTTTAACATGCAAGTAAATTGCACTTGCGTCTCATCAGCAGTCACCATAACAATTCCAAAGGGAATTATTATAAAAGTTTATTGCAAAAAATAAATGCATTGTACATTTTTTGGGCATTGCCAAATTTTTAAGCAAGCATTAATTACATGGCCATGGGTCTGGTATCCATTGTTTCTTGACTTATTTCATTTTCTAAATTTTCATTTTTGGGCAATTCTTGTTTATTCATTCCATGGGAATGTTGATCATGCATTTTGTGTTGTTCACCATTTTTTTCCATTTTGCAATCTGACATTTTGCAATCATTCATCTTATGGTTTGGTTTATCGCATTTTTCAGGCATTTTAGGGCATTGCATTTTTTTTTCATGCATATCACCATGTTTTTTATTCATTGGAGCAAAATCACGAGGTAAATTACAAACAGGTAAATTTTGGTTTGGAACTTCATGCATAAATTTTGAATTTTGCATAGGATTTTGCATAATATGTGGGTTCATGAAATGGGGTGACATCTGTGGCATTGGATTAAACATTCCATGTCCGCCAATTCCCATTTTATTATAAACATAATGGGGATTATAACGAAGCATGGGACAATTTTCACCATTATGAAAACCTGAATAATTACGGATTAAATATGAAAAATCCAAATTATATTCTTGCTTGGATTGTTTGATAAATTCCTGATTTAGCTTATCCAATTCAACTTCAAGCTCAACAATGCGTTCGGTAAGTTCACGCAAATAAAGAGGTTTTACTTCACTGTTATTTTTCAAAGCCCTATATTCCATTCTTTTGGCTTTTAATTCCATTTGCATTTTTAAACTGTCATTTACCAGTTTATCATGCAAAGCAGACCAAGATTTTTGTTGTTCTTCACTTAACTTATCAAATGTTTGCAACTTATTATGCTTACCGTGTTTTGCATTTTCAGGGTTTACATTATCATGTTTTGCATGCTCAGGCTTTGTATGGCCGGCACCATACTCAGGATAGGCATTAGCTGTTCCAACCATTAACATAAAGGCAAATGAAGCAATAATAACTTTAATTTTCATAAATTTTCTCCTAAGATTTTTTATTGCAAATGCTATGCCATTAATTAATATTTTTTTAAAAATTTAAAATTTTAAGATAATTCTTCCATTCATTGGGTAAAATTGTTACATTTTCTTCAATCATGTTACTTTTTCACCCAAAAAGTGAGTTATCTTCATAAACTATCTTTTATTTTTTTGATTTTATCATATATTTTCAAATAGATACATAAAAGGCATATTTATTGCATATTTTATAATAAATCCTTATACCATAATTTTAAATAAAGAGCAAAATTTATATGAATAAACAATTAAAACAAAATTTATTACGTAACACGCCAACAATTTTGCGTTTTGCTCCATACATTTTGCTTGGTTGCGTTTTTTTAATGATTGCAACCCTCTTATTTTATGACTATAGATCAGAAAGAAGCGAAACAAATACAGCAATATATTTAACAAAAGAAAAAGGCGATTCCATAATTCATTCCTTTGAAGCAAGTCTTTTAAGTTCTCGTTTATGGAATTTAGAAAATAGCAATAATATTTTAATGGAACTTGCCAACCATGAAGAAATTTATTTTCTGGCAGTAATTGATACCATGGGAAGAATTATTTCTTCCAGTGATCAAACCTTGCTTGGGCAAATAATTAAAACCTCTGATCAACATACCAATTCCCTACCACATTTAAATGGAGAAATTAAAGAAATAAATTTGAACAGAGAAGGTGTTAATGAAAAAATATCTCTTTTTTTAGTAAATAAACAGCTTTTCGTGCTAAAACCTTTTTCAATGAAAGTCCATAGACAGCCCTTGGGAAATAACTTATTTTCCAAAGAAAGACTGCGTAATTTTTCCGTCCATAAAAGCTTTGAACAATATCTGCTCGAAAATGACTTACTGCTACTTAATGAAAACAGGAACAGAAACAGACATCGTCACCCAAAACCAAATGATCCAAACCGCTTAGACTTTATTCAAAAAAGGTTAAATCAAATATTTAAGGGGAATATTTATTCCATGCTTGTGGCCTTTGATATCAATAAAATTGTTGAAGCCAAAGAAATTGATGATGCCAAAGATAATATTTATACTACATTTTTTATCTCACTGACTGTTCTTGGTATTTTTTCATTTTTTATTTTGGTGGCATATCAGCGTTCTTATACTCATATTCAAAATGGCAAGGCCTATATCTTGTCATTAATGGATGCCCTACCCCTTGGAATAATTACCCTTGACCATAAAAATAATATTTTGGCAATTAATCAAAATGCTCAAAAATTAATTCAGTGCACAGAAGAAAATAATCTCGGTAAACATATTTCAGAAATAATCCCCGATCTTTATCATGACAATCTAAAAAATATCAGAAATTTAATCATAAATCTCCACAAGCAAAAGGGAAATACGGGGCAAATTGAAATCAATAGTTTTCCTATTTCCGATAAAAAAGAGTCCGGATATGGAATTATTTTACAGGATTTACGAGAAATTCAAATCCTTCAAGAAAAGCTGGACAGGCAAGAAAGACTTGCTTCAATCGGTAGTTTGGCAGCCGGAATTGCCCATGAGATCAGAAACCCTTTGGGAGCTGTAAAAGGCTTGGCAAGATTTTTTGCTGAAAGCTCTGAAAAAGGCAGTGAAGAAGAAAGGCTGGCCAAGGTTATGACAGAAGAAGTCATGCGAGTGGACAAAGTTGTTTCTGATTTACTTGAACTGTCAAAACCCAATAATTTAAACATTGAACAAGTCGATTTATCAGATTTATTTGAAAAAGTAAAATGCAGTATCAGTTTACAAACAAAACAAAAAATTACTTTTTCAGAACAATTGATTTCGGATAAGGCTTTTCTGGACAAGGACAGAATGATACAAGTATTACAAAATATATATTTAAATTCCATTCAATCTTTTTTGGAAAAGGGCGGTACAATTCAAACAAAAGTTAGGTTTATTGACATGATAAACCAAAATCAAGACATGAAATTTTCAGAAGAAAATTTTAATAATATGACTTTTCCAAATATAGACAAAGAATATCCAAAACATGAAAATTCTCGCCATTATAATAAAATGCTTGAAATCATAATTTCAGATAATGGAAAGGGAATAAAACAAGAACATTTAAAAAATATATTTACCCCCTATTATACCAATAAGGCAAAAGGGACAGGTCTTGGCTTGGTTATGGTACAAAAAATCATTCAAGCCCATAATGGAACAATTTGTGTGGAAAGTGAAGAAAATACAGGAACAAAGGTTATAATTAAAATACCACAATAACTTCACATTCAAAACCATAAAAAAAGGATAAATTATGAATAACCATATATTGATAGTTGATGATGACAATGGACACAGAACCATGCTGGAGGCACTTTTAAAAAAGTGGAAGTATCAAATTGATGTAGCTGAAAATGGGTTAGAAGCTCTTGAAAAAGCTCAAAAAACACCATATGACAGCATATTGATGGATATTAGAATGCCTGAACTTGACGGAATGGAGGCTCTTAGCAAAATCAAGGCTCATAATCCGGCAATTCCTATTATTATGATGACTGCCTATTCAGATATTGATAATGCAGTGGAGGCAGTCAAGCAAGGTGCCTATGATTATTTAACAAAACCCCTTGACTTTGACCGCTTAAAAATTACTTTAAACCGTAGCCTTGAACATGCCAAACTACAAAAAGAAGTACAGGATTTAAAAAATACCTATATTTCTCCCATTATCGGAAACAGTTACAGTATTCAAAATCTAAAGGATTTAATCAATACGGTTGCAGGCACAGAAGCAACTGTATTGATTCGAGGAAAGTCAGGCACAGGCAAGGAGTTGGTTGCCCGTCAAATCCATGAACAAAGCAATAGAAAACATAAAACAATGATAGCGGTTAATTGTGCCGCCTTAACTGAAAGTTTACTGGAATCTGAACTGTTTGGGCATGAAAAAGGGGCTTTTACAGGTGCAGACAAGAAAAGAGAAGGGAAATTTTCCAAGGCAGACGGCAGTACAATATTTTTAGATGAAATAGGTGAAATTTCTCCCCTTATGCAAGTTAAACTGCTTAGAGTATTACAGCAAAAGGAAATACAAAGGGTTGGCAGCGATGAAGTCTTACATGTTGATGTCAGAATTGTAGCCGCCACCAACAGAAATTTGGAAAAAGAAATAGAAAATGGCAATTTTCGAGAAGATTTATATTATAGATTAAATGTTGTTACTTTGACCGTGCCAAGTTTAAAGGAAAGAACAGGCGATATTCCCATTCTTGCCAAATATTTTTTGGAAAAATTTTCAAAACAAAATAATAAAACCATTAAAGGTTTTAGTCCAAAAGCCATGGACTTATTAGTAAAATATCCCTACCCCGGTAATGTGCGCGAACTTGAAAACATTATTGAAAGATCTACAATTTTACTTAGGGGTGATTATATTGATGTGGAAGCACTCCCGCCCCAGCTTACTGAAAAAGCAGAAATTGACTCAAAAATAAACTTTAATGGTTTGCCAAATGTGGAACGCCTTGAAGATATGGAAAAATTATTCATACTGCACACCTTGGAAAAACTTAATGATAATAAAAGTGAGGCAGCCAAACAACTTGGTATTTCAAGAAAAACTCTGCACATTAAGCTAAAACAATATGAAGAAAATTCCGACTAGGATTTAAATTTATGAATATAATCAATCAAGTTTTGGCAAAATTTTCCCAAAAAAATAATTTTCAAAAAATTTCCAGAGCTGGTTTGGCTTCCCTTGCCAAAATTGCAGTTTCTGCCATTTCTGAGGGAAAATATATTGCCATTGTTGTGAAAAACAGAGAAGAAGCCTCAACTTTAAAATCATTAATGGCACTGTTCAGCCCCGATTTATCTGTGGGACAAGCCACAGGTCAAAACAAATCGGAACGCTTCATTCCTCTTTATTTTGAAACGCCTTTCATTGGTTTAAATCACTTTAATCGGCGTTCATTAAATCGTGAAGGCTGGGCAGAACGTCTTTCCACCCTTTATGCCATGGAAAGAGGTATATGCAAGGGATTGATTTTAACCGTTGACAATTTAATTCCCAAACTTCCCCCAAAAGATTTTTTTGATAATCAAGAACTTTTTTTGAGATTGCATGAAGATATGGCACCCGAATTATTACTTGAGCAATTGGTTGACTGGGGGTATCAAAGGGAATCCATGGTTGCAAGGGCAGGTGATATTGCAAGAAGAGGCGATATTTTAGATATTTTCCCCGCAGGCTATGATAAACCCATCAGACTTGATTTTTTTGGTGATACCATTGACGAAATGCGATTTTTTGACCCTTCAACCCAACGTTCTGTCGGAAAAACCGAAGAAATTTGTCTTTTGCCTGTCACATGTATTGAACAAGATGAAAAGGCAAGGGAAAAAATCAATAGACATTTGGCAAATTTATTTCAGCAGGGAAAATTAACAGAATTTAGGCTTGCCAATTTTCGCCGTGCCGTTGAACAGGGAGATCAAAAACTTTTACCCGGCAATATCTATGAAAACAGTGTTTTTATAGAAGATTGGTTACCAAAGGAAACTTTGTGGATTTTACCCGGTGAAAATGATTTTAAAGAATATCTTGATGAAGCCTATAGAACTTGGCACACCCAAATCGAAGAAGATCGGAAAAGTGGCTTTGATCAATCGGAAGTTTTGAGTTTAAGAGATGGTTTTGAAACTGAAAAAGCCCTTTTGGCTCACAATTACCTTTTTAATGAACCTTTAAAAATGGGAATTGAAGAAGCAAGCATTACCCTACCCGAAAAAACTTATTATCATTTTTCCGAATTATTTGAAGATGATGACAATGGACTTAGACCTTGGCAGTTAATGGTAAAAAAGCTAAAAGCCTATGCAAAATCTAAAAACCAAGTCATTTTGGCCTTTGCCTCGGATAGGGGTAGGCAAAAATTCCTAAAATTGGCTGAACAAGATGGTTTAACTCTTGCTCTCCGTTATGATCCAAAGCATAACGGACTTTTTGCTTTAATTGCCTCTGTCCACAATGGCATAGAACTTTTATGGGACAATACCTTAATTTTAAGTGAAGAAATTCTGCAACCCAAGACAAATATCAGTAAAAGAGTTGCCACAGAAGCATTTAAGGGTTTAGACACCTATAATGAACTTAGTGCAGGTGATTTGCTTGTGCATAGAGATTATGGCATAGGTCAATTTAGTGGATTGCATAGAATGAAAGTTGGAGGCATTGAAAACGATTATTTATTATTGGAATATGCAAACAGTGCCAAACTCTATATTCCCGTGGATCGCTTGGCTGTTGTCCAAAAATTTAAGGCAACAGACGGTATTGCCCCAAACCTTGACAGGCTTGGTAGCCAAGCATGGTCAAGCAGTAAAGAAAAAGCCAAAAAAGCCATTGAAAAAATTGCCGCCGATTTGGTGGAAATGTATGCCTTCAGAAAGGTGGCCAAGGGTTTTTCCTATACTCCAATAGGTGAAATGTATCGAGAATTTGAAGCTTCCTTTGGTTTTGAAGAAACTCCCGATCAAGCCAAAGCCATTCAAGAAGTCTTGGCAGACATGGAAAAACCTGAACCCATGGACAGACTTGTTTGTGGTGATGTTGGATTTGGTAAGACAGAAGTTGCCCTAAGGGCAGCCTTTAGGGCTGCTTGCGATGGTAGGCAAGTTGTTTTACTTTGCCCCACCACAATCTTGGCTGAACAACATTATCAAACCTTTCGTTCACGTCTTTCAGGTTTTCCCATCAATGTGGGTCTACTTAGTCGTTTTGTCAATAAAGCCAAACAAAAAGAAGTATTGGCTGCCACAGCCAAGGGACTTGTGGATATTTTAATCGGTACCCATCGCCTACTTTCAAAGGACGTAACCTTGCCCAATTTGGGACTATTAATTTTAGATGAAGAACAAAGATTTGGGGTCAGGCATAAGGAAAGAATGAAAGAAATGCGGAAAAACGTGGACGCATTAACATTAACTGCAACCCCCATTCCTCGAACTTTACAATTATCCATGTCAGGTATACGTGAACTTTCAGTCATTGAAACAGCCCCTGTTGATCGAAAGCCCGTTGCCACAGCTCTAATTGATAAGGACAAGGCAACATTAAGGCAGTTTTTGGAACGTGAACTGGAACGCAATGGGCAAGTTTTTTGGGTGTACAATAGGGTAAAAGGCTTGGAAAATTCTGTTGAATATGTAAAGGAATTGGTGCCTGAAGCAAGGGTCGGCATGGCTCACGGACAAATGAGCGAAAAAGAGCTTGAAGATACCATGCACAAATTTTGGCATGGGGAACTTGATGTGCTTGTTTGTACTTCCATTGTGGAATCAGGTCTTGATTTTCCAAGGGCAAACACCTTGATTGTTGATCAAGCTCACCTTTTTGGACTTGGACAACTTTATCAGCTTCGAGGACGAGTCGGACGCTCCGACAAACAAGCCTATGCCGTTTTTATGGTAAATGATCTTGGATATTTAAATGATGTGGCAAGGGAAAGGCTAAAAATTATTTTGGAAATGGATTATCTTGGCGCCGGCTTTCAAGTGGCCATGGAAGATTTACGCATCAGAGGTGCAGGAAATATTTTAGGGGAAGTTCAATCAGGCCATACGGCCAGAATTGGGTTGGACATGTTTTTGGAAATGCTGGAAGAAGCTGTCAGTAAAATTAAGGACGGCAATGATTATCAAAAGAATGTGGAAACAGAAGTCAACCTCGGTTTGCCTGCCTATATTCCCGAATCCTATATTGAAGATGGCAGAGAAAGACTAAAATATTATAAAATTCTCTCCTGCGCCAATGATTTTAACGAACGTCAAAATATAGAGCTGGAATTAAAAGACCGATTTGGAGCAATCCCTCAAGAATTGGAAGTTTTTATGGAAGTTCTCGAATTAAAACAAAGTTTTAAATTAATGGGTGTCAATAAGGCAGATATTTATCCCGACAGAATCAAAATAACCTTTATTGATGGACAAAAAAAGGTTGAAGTGAAAAAACTTCTTGATTTTGTTTCAGAATATCAAAAGAATGCCAAACTTTATCCGCCTGCAAGCCTAGAACTAAAATTGCAAAACCTTGTCTTGCCCTCAGATAATAATCTGCAAATCCTCCAAAAAGCTAAAAAAATACTTTTGCAACTTTTATGATTAGTTTTCGTGGGAGGAATAGCCTTTAATGTGGACGTGGCAATCTTGGCGTTAAATCGGGAACTTAAAATTAAGACAGCCTTTAACGGGGAGATTGCCGCGTCCTCAGCCCTTAAGGGCTTCGTCCTCGCAATAACACTGCTTTTGTTTTTTCTTGATATATAGGAATTAGAATTGAATGTCACCGTTTTTGTTTTTTCAGGAAGGGGGGAGTTTGAGGGGGGAAAACTCATTTTTTTCAAAAAAATGGGGTTTCCCCCCCTCAATCCGGAATCACGTGGGGTTTCCCCCCTCAAACCTGAATCACGTGGGGTTTCCCCCCTCAAACCTGAATCACGTGGTGCTTCCCTAAATTTGTAACAAACTAAAGTCTGCCAATTTTTGCATCCTACTTGAAATGGCATAAAGTAAATTCATTCTATTATATTGAACTTTCTCATCTTCTGCCATGACCATTACTTCTTCAAAAAAGCTGTCAACATAAGGCTTCAAACTTGCCATCAAAGGCATTATTTCATTAAAATTATTTTCCCCATAATAATTATCAAAATCAACACTAAAACTTTTAATGGCTTGATGTAAATTATGTTCACACTCAGCCTCAAAAAGGGAAATATCATAAATTCCGTCAAGTTTTGCTTTTGCCTTGGTCAAAATATTGTTTACTCGTTTTAATGTTTGGGCAATTTCAGTGAAAGAGCTTTGCATTTGGGCATTTTTTAATGCTTCAAGTCTTTTTGAACTTGCATAAATCAAATCTGAAAGATCATTGCTATTTTCATCTTTTGCATTAATAATTGCATCGGCCACCAAGGTTTCAGCGCCTGTGCTTACAAATAAGTTTTTCAAACGTGCAGAGCAAAATTCCTGCAATTTTGCAAGGGTGTTTTGCTTACCATGTTTCCAATTTATATCTTCGGAATAAAGCTCATAAGCCTTGACAAAAATTTCAGAAAGGGGAATTTGATATGCAAATCCCATCATAATTCGAGAAATTCCTAGCGCCGCACGGCGAAGAGCATAGGGGTCGGCTGTGCCTGTAGGAATATTTCCAAGCCCAAAACAACCCACCAAGGTATCAACTTTATCAGCCATTGCAAGGCAAGCCCCAAAATCAGTGCTTGGCAAAAGGCTGTCAGGCCCTGTGGGCAAATATTGTTCTTGAATGGCCGTAGAAAATTCAGTGGAAAAACCTGCTCTTTTGGCGTATATTCCACCCATAATTCCCTGCAATGTATCAAATTCACCAACCATTTTTGACATTAAATCAGCTTTGGCATAAAGCCCGATTTGCTCTGCCAATTCCTTTGTTTCGGCATTTTCACCTGATTTAATCTCCAGCTTTTCAACCAACCATGCAGTCAACTTGGCTATACGTCTGCTTTTTTCTCCCATGGATCCAAGGGGGCCCAAGAAAATAACCCTATCAAGCATTTCTATCCATTTATCAAAACCATCTTTCAGGTCTTCATTCCAATAAAAACGAGCATCTTCAAGACGAGCTCTAAGCACCTTTTCCCAGCCCTTGCGAACAACATCTCTATTTTCCGGCTCAAGATTAAGCACGGTTAAAAATTTTGCCAAAAGTTTATCATTTTCATCAATAAGCCCAAAACATTTTTGATGATGTTCCATACTGGTTAAAAGAACTTCGGCAGGAAGTTCCAAAAAGTCTTCATCAAAGCTTCCGATAATAGGAACAGGTTTTTCCACCAAGCCTTGAACTTCATTCAATAAACTACCTTTCCAAATTATTTTGGAATTATTTAAATCCTTGGCCAAAGCATCTGCCTCTGCAATTATTATTTCACGTCTTTCATTGGCACTACAAATAATTTGACTTTGTTCCAATAAAACTTTTTCCAAATCGTCGGCATGATTTATGGTAAAAGGTCCGATTCCATGGATACGATGTCCATAAGTCATGTTAGATGAATGAATATTTTCAATACTAAAATTAACTATTTCAGAGTCCAAAAGGGCTAAAATCCAATGCAATGGTCTGGCAAAGGCAAAAGTCTTGCTTCCCCAACGCATTTTTTTGGGAAAAGGCAAGGCATTAATAATTAATGGGCAAATTTTTGCCAAAACTTCAGAGCTTGGTTTTCCGCCAATTTGCTTTTGTACTGCAATATATTCACCTTTTTCGGTTTTTTGCCTAAAAACAGAATTCATATCAGCATTTTGGCTTTTAATAAAGCCAAGCCCTGCCTTGGTTAATTGATTTTCAGCATCATAGGCAATTCCAACGGCAGGTCCAAGCACCAACTCTTCACTTAATGGTTGAGCTTTTGCAAGTCCATGAATATGCAAAATGGATCTCCTTGGCGTATTATGAACCAAGATAGATTCAAAACCAAGGTTTTCCTCTGCCAATTTTTCGGTAAAACGAGCAATAAGTTCCTTTTCCACTGAACTTAAAAAACGTGCAGGCAACTCTTCTGTTCCGATTTCCAATATAAAATGACTCATTTTGACCACCATTAAATTTTATTATGTTTATTTATTAGAGGATATCCGAGAAGCTCTCTTTGTTCCACGTACAATTTGGCAATACCGGACGCCAAGGCTCTGACTCTGCCAATATAACCGGCTCGCTCTGTAATTGAAATGGCATTTCTGGCATCAAGTAAATTAAATGTATGGGAACATTTTAAACAAAAATCATAGGCAGGCAAAGGCAGTTTTAATTCTATCAAATGCTTTGCCTCAGCTTCAAAATCATTAAAATGTTGTAAGTGCATGGCCGCATTGCTGACTTCAAAATTATATTTAGATTGCTCAACCTCATTTTGATGATAAATTTGCCCATAGGTCACTTCATCATTCCACATGATATCATAGACACTGTCTTTACCTTGTAAATACATGGTCAATCTTTCGAGGCCATAGGTTATTTCAGCAGTCACAGGGTGCAAGTCAATACCCCCAACCTGTTGAAAATATGTAAATTGGGTTACTTCCATACCATTTAACCATACTTCCCAGCCAAGCCCCCATGCTCCCAAAGTGGGAGATTCCCAATCATCTTCAACAAATCTAATATCATGTTTGGCAGGATCAAGTCCAAGATTTCGCAAACTGTCAAGATATAATTCTTGAATATTATCAGGTGATGGCTTCATTACTGTTTGAAATTGGAAATAATGTTGCAAACGGTTTGGATTATCGCCATAACGTCCGTCGGTGGGACGGCGTGAAGGTTCAACATAAGCAGCATTCCATGGCTCCGGCCCAAGCACCCTAAGGGCTGTCGAAGGATTAAATGTCCCTGCCCCACACTCAAGATCCACAGGCTGCACCACTACACAATTATGCTTTGCCCAAAAGCTTTGCAAGGTTAAAATTACATTCTGAAAAGTCATATCATGCTCCTTATTTTTTTTGAGGGAGGAGGAAAATTTTAAAAAACTTTCCTCCTCCCTCAAACTCCACGTGGTTCCGGATTGAGGGGGAAAACCACGTTTTTTTGAAAAAAACGAGTTTTTCCCCCTCAAACTCCCCTTTCCTTAAAAAACATTTTATCAAATAATATAACTATTTTGATTTATTAATATTTTACTTAATATCCAAAATCTAAAATTATGCTATAATTATAGTTTTTGAAAACCGAAATGGTGTGCTCAAACTCCCTCTCATCTCCTTTCAAAACTTTTTATTTATTAAATTTTAAATAATTAAGTATTGAAATTTGAAGATAGTTAGTTTCCTTATATTAAAATTTAATTTCTTTTTAATCGTCCTTCATGCCATTCAAATCCCAAATGGTAACGTATCAAGGCATCTATTATTCTACCAACTTCTCGCCAAGCTTCCGAACATATTTGATATTTATCCCAGTTATCAGGAGTTGATTCTTGCACATTTTCTAAAATCATTAAACATTCAGACGAAGCAAAGTGAGTCATCATTCCGAGTGGTTTACAGTTTCTACAAACAAAATAACCCTCACTGACTAAAAAATATGCTCCGTTCTGCCTATTTTCTTCTTTTTCAAATGAGCAATTACAGTTTCGACAATTTGTAAAATCAAGTGAATATCCCGATTCAGCCGCCATTCTAAACCGAAAAAGCTGAGGTAATACAGGGTTTAATTTTTGTTTTTTTTCATCAAGTTCATTGACAAAAAATAAAAAAGCCTTGGTCAGTGCAAAAATTTTATTTGCTTCAATCGAACTTACTCCAAAAGCTTCCAAAAAATTAATACAATTTGCCACAAGCCCTTGTTTTTGCCAATTCTTTCGTATGGTGGAATAACTTTCAAGAAGTGAAGTTTCCTGTAAATTTAAAAATTGTCCATTTTTTGAGGAACTTATCCGTGAAAGAACATAGTTATAGGAATCCAAACAGCCGGTAAAACGTCTTCTGCTCTTACTTGCCCCAAAGGCAAAGGCGGTTAAAATCCCATGGCTTGGAGTAAGCATTTTTACCCACAAATCATTTTCCTTAAATTTGCCTGTTCGCAAAATCAAACTATTTTCTGTTAATTCCACTAAAATTTAAACCTACTGCATAGCCCTTTTCATGGCAACACTTCCTGTTCTGGCTATTTCTTTAATTCCAAACCGCATCAACAAATTAATAATTGCCTGTAATTTATCATGGGTTCCCGTTGCTTCAATGGTAAATTCATTATTACTGATATCAACAACCTTACAGCGGAAAATATCAACTATTCTTAAAATTTCTTCTCTTTTATTTTCTTCGGCATTGACTTTCAATAACATCATTTCCCTGTCCACATGGAGATGATCTTTAAAGTCAACGACTTTGATTACAACCACAAGCTTGCGTAATTGCTTGATAATTTGTTCAACAATTTGTTCATCACCACTTGTTGTCACAGTCATCAGCGAAACACCGTCTTCAATGGTTTGGGCAACATTCAAAGACTCAATATTAAAACCTCTTCCACTGAAAAGTCCTGCAACCCGAGAAAGAACTCCGGGTTCATTTTCCACTAAAATTGATAAAACGCGTCGCATTATCCTTTCTCCTATCCTACAGTTATTGAGAAAATACTGATTTTAAAATTTTTCAAAAAATCAATGTCTTATTAAAACTAAACCAAGAGCATATCGTCAAGGGCAGCTCCGGCCGGCACCATGGGATATACATTTTCTTCCCTTTCAACTGTCACATCAATTATGGCTGTATGAGGAGAATTTAATGCCTTTGGCAAAATTGTTTCCAACTCTTCTTCTGTTGTAATCCTATAACCCTCTGCCCCATAGGCTTCAGCAAGTTTTACGAAATCAGGTTGTGCCATCATATCGGTATTACTATAGTTTTTATCATAGAAAAATTCTTGCCACTGTCTGACCATACCTAGATAGCTATTATTTAATATAAGAATTTTAATTGGTAAATTATTGGCAACCGCTGTCATCAATTCCTGAATATTCATTTGAATTGAACCGTCTCCGGCAACACAAATAACCTTTTTATCAGGAAAAGCAAATTGTGCCCCAATGGCAGCCGGAAGCCCATATCCCATGGTTCCGAGTCCGCCCGAAGTAATTAGCGTTCTTGGCTCCTTATAGGATAAGAACTGAGCGGCCCACATTTGGTTTTGTCCAACTTCTGTTGTTATAATATAGTCTGTGGGGACAATTTTACTGACACATTCCAAAACCTGTTGAGGTTTTAAATCCTTAATCCTTGGATTATAACATAAAGGATAACTTTCTTTCCATTGCATAAGTTTGTCAATCCAAGGTTTTCTAAATTCAATGAAATCAACAACTTTGTCCTCTGTTCTGACTTGTAAAATTTTCATCAACTCTTGCAAAGCCGGTAAACAATGCCCCACAACAGGCACATCAACACTGACATTTTTTCTGATACTTGTGGGGTCGACATCAATATGAATTATTTTTGCTTTTTTGCCAAAAGTATCAAGCCTGCCTGTTACCCTATCATCAAATCTGGCTCCAATGGCAATGATTAAATCCGTATCGCTGACCGCTTTATTGGCCGTATAAGTGCCATGCATTCCAAGCATACCAAGGAAAAGTTGGTCTTCGGTTGAAATGGATCCAAGCCCCATCAAGGTCGAAGTCACGGGAAGATTAAATTTTTGAGAAAATTTTCTTAATAAATCAGAACAATTGGCAGAGATAACCCCGCCTCCTGCCAAAATTATAGGACGTTTTGCTTCCAAGATAAGATCTGCAGCTCTTCTGAGTTGGTTGAGATTGGGACGATAGGTGGGATTATAACTACGCATTTTTACTTCATCAATCCAATTAAATTCAATTTTTTTAGTCATTAAATCCTTTGGAAAATCAACCAAAACAGGCCCTGGACGTCCTGAACGTGCCAAATGAAATGCCTCTCTGATAATTCTTGGCAATTGACTTAAATCTTTTACCAAATAATTATGTTTAGTGCATGGTCTGGTAATACCAACAATATCAACCTCTTGAAATGCATCATTACCAATAAGATGGGTATGGACTTGACCTGTAATTAAAACCATGGGAATAGAATCTGAATAGGCAGTGGCAAGACCTGTCACAGTATTTGTAGCACCCGGTCCGCTGGTTGCAAGGCAAACCCCAACTTTGCCGCTGGCTCTTGCATAACCGTCTGCCGCATGGGCTGCACCTTGTTCATGCCTGACTAAAACATGATGAATTTCAGGATGTTTTATCATTTCATGATATAAATCAATTACAGCTCCCCCGGGATAGCCAAACATGATGTCAACGCCCTCACGTTTCAAACATTCCATTAAAATTGTAGCACCTGTCATTTCCATAAATTTACCCTTATATAGTATTTTAAGTTGACATCACTAATGTCAACTTTTTGAGAGCACACTTGCTTCGGCACTTAACAGTGTAATAAAATTACACTTATGCCTACGCAGTGGTTGCCTGCTATCGCAGTCAACATAGTAATTTCAATTGAAATTACTATAAAAATATTCTGAACTGTTATTAGAACAAAATATATATTTTTTTATTAAATCCTTATAAAAACAGTGAATTTTTAAATATAGATCAAATAAAAATTTTATATACTAAATACTTATCATCATACTTGCTTTTGAGTAAATAAATATATACTTTGATTGTAATAGAGTCAAATACAAAAAAGCCTGTTAGTTAAGCTAACAGGCTATATTTTTTTATTAAAGAACTTTAACAATTTTTAAATATAATGATTTATTTTAAATTTTGTAATAAATCAAGCATTTTTGTTTTGGCATCAAGTTTTTCTTTTTTCAAATCTTTAATGGTAACTTCTTCCTCTGGAGTAAAAAAGGGTTTTTCCTGCAATTTATCCAACTGCTTTTTTAATATGTTATGCTTATCCCATAATTCTTGTAGCTCAGGATGTTTTGGTGCCAATTCTTCTAACATTTTTAGTTCTAGTTCATCCATAGTTCACACTCCATTTTATGGTTTTGAAAAAACGTTAAAGGTTAACTTACATCACATCAATTCGTTTTTGTCTTTTTGAAAGTATATTTCACAAACGGATTGACGTGTAACTTACGACGTGTAACTTACCGTGTAGCTTACATTGATGCGGCAAATTGATATAAACTTTGCACAACAACGCCATTTATTAACTGTATTGCAATCAGCAATACTATTGGTGATAAATCAAGCCCACCTACAAAAACAAAGGGTAGCCATTTACGAATACGATATAATATGGGTTCTGTCAACATTTTCAAAGTTCTGACTATTGGGTTATAGGGGTCAGGATTCACCCAAGTGATTAAACATGCAACTATCACAACAATTAAATAAACAGTCAATAAACCATCTAAGATTGCAGCAATTGTTAATAAAAAATTCTTTAAAATTATCATATTACCTCAAGAAACTATGCTATGTTAAAATCATTTCTAACTGCTTTATGTTATTAATAAATAAATAACTTCATGAGAAAAGTCAAGATGTTTATTAACAATGAATTATGCTTTAATAAAATACTGATTAAGTCACTATTTTATTAAAACTTTGGTTTTGGAGCAATTATATTTGGTAAAGGTTCAGTATACAAATGACAAATTCCGGAGTTTTTAGTCATACGAGCAACAAAGTTCTCACCAAAGAATGGTTTATCATAAATTTGATGTTCAAATCTTCCTGTCAATCTGTTGATATGCCAAGCCATTTTCATTTTATTGCTTTTATTGTTTTTTTCATGTTCAAACTTTTTTTCTTCAAAGGGAGAATCCATTTCATATTCAAACAATATTTCATTATTATTATACCTTAGGACATTTGCCATATGCTTATTTTCTGTTCCGTCTAAAATTTCAACACTTTTATTGACATCATCTAAAACCACAAACAAATTTGTTCCGTCTATGGGGTATACAAAACTTGAAAAAGGAGAAAATTTGGCAGGTGGAATAAAGGGAAGATAATTCATCTGCCCCGTATAAATACATTGAAGAGTTTTAGCAGAAGCAGGATAAATACTTACAAAAAAAAGTATGCAAAAACAAAATACTATTCTAAATAACATAATGATCCTCCATAATTTTAAGATATTTTCAAAGATTTATTTTTATAAAAATTAACATGCTTTGAATAATTTGTAAAGACCGACTTGTCCATAAAAAAAAGGTTTCCATTAAATTTAGTAATCTAATAAAAACCTTTATAAAAAACTGACCAAGCTAAAAATTACACAACGCCATGCTGTCCGGGTTTTTCAAATTCATCAATTTTTTCTTGCTGTTTTACATATATATCCACATCACCAAAGGCCAATAAAATTGGGCTGGCAACGAAAATAGATGAAAATGTTCCGACCACCACCCCAATCAACATGGTTAGGGCAAAGTCATGAATAACACTACCACCTAAAATATAAAGGCTAAGACAAGCAAATAAAGTTGTTAAGGACGTCATAATTGTGCGAGCCAAAGTTTGATTGATACTATTATTAATAATTTCTGCCATGCTTGGTTTTGTTCCGTCTTTTGGAACAGCCAAAAGATTTTCTCTAATCCTGTCATAAATAACGATATTATCATTTAAAGAATAACCGATGAGGGTAAGCAAAGCAGCAATAACATTTAAATCAATTTCTTTGCCAAGCAAGGTTAAAAGCCCAAGGGTTACGACAACGTCATGAATAAGTGCAAGTAATGCCCCCAAGGCAAAATTCAATCTAACCTTATACGCCAAAACAATGGTAATAACCAGAGCAAGACTGACGGCATAAATTTTATTAAACCAAGCAAATTCAAACCAAGTTGCAGCATAATCAAGTATAAAAATACTGCCCCAAAGAAGAACGGCTATGGCAGAAGCCATGAACCAGCTATGT
This sequence comes from uncultured Mailhella sp., assembly GCA_964369835.1. Classification (GTDB taxonomy): domain Bacteria; phylum Desulfobacterota; class Desulfovibrionia; order Desulfovibrionales; family Desulfovibrionaceae; genus Taurinivorans. Next base: position 20,113 of record CAYJGE010000005.1, on the reverse strand, counting down.
TCAAAACGACCTGAAATATATACAGTTATCAATAAAATAGCATAAAACAAGGCTTCAATGGCCATATTTTTAAGGTCTTCCCCAACCTTTGGACCAACCATTTCCAAAAGTACAATTTTCCCTGAATTATTCTCAAACTCTTCAGATAAAATTTTATCCACATCTGCCCTGATATTTGAATTATCTGTTCTACTAAAGCGAAGCATATAATCCAAATTATTTGAACCAACCTTTTGAACAATCAGTCCCGGCATTTTATCATTTTTAAAAGTTTCTTTTACACTTTCATCTGCAATTTCATTTTCAAATTGAACTTGCACCATGACACCGCCTGCAAAATCAACTCCATAATGCAAACCCTTATTAAGGGCAATGGAGCCAAGACCAACTATAAGCATGATGGCAGTAAGAAGATAGGCAAGGCGACGAAAGCCAATAAAGTCAATATTTGTTGTATGTTTAAATAGTCTGATAGCCATTATTAATCTCCATTATATTTTCATTGCTTTGCCATCTGTTTTTTTCAGCCACAATTCAAAAATTATGCGACACACAAAAATAGATGTGAACATTGAAGCAACAATACCAAGACTTAGAGTAATGGCAAAACCTCTGATTGGACCTGTTCCGAATTGATATAGAATAAGGGCGGCAATAATCGTGGTCAAGTTTGAGTCTATAATGGATATGGTTGCCCTATCAAAGCCTGCCTTGACTGCTTCGCCAAAATGAAGCTTTTGATTTATTTCTTCTCTTATCCTTTCAAAAATTAACACGTTGGCATCAACAGCCATTCCTATTGTCAAAACAATACCTGCAATTCCCGGCAAGGTTAATGTTGCTCCAAAGGCCGTAAGTCCTGCAAATAAAAGCATCATTGTGGCACAAAGTAAACCACTGGAGATCATACCGGCAGTGGCATAAAAAAATGGCATGGCAATCAGCACAGCCAAAGCACCAATGGTGGCGGCAAAAATACCGCTGTCAATGGACTCTTGCCCAAGGGAAGGACCGACAGTTCTTTCTTCAAGCACAGTCACAGGTGCAGGAAGCGAACCTGCTCTTAAAATAATTGCCAAATCATTTGCTTCTTCAACCGTAAACGAGCCATTAATTACAGCTTGACCACCTGAAATTTCTTGTTGAATGACAGGAGCACTATAAACCTTTCCGTCAAGCACAATGGCCATACGTTTTTTAACGTTTTCCCCGGTTACTCTTTCAAATAAAACAGCGCCCCTTGGATTAAAACTAATTGAAACTTGGGGCGAACCATTTTCATCAAAGGTTGAGCGAGCATCGGAAATATCACTGCCTGTCATTAAACTTTCAGAATTTAAAACAATGGTATCCGAACCGCCGTCCCTATCAAGATAGGGATAGTGGGCTGTGCCTTGGGGCAGAGTGAAAGTGCTTGGGTTCACATCATCACGCACAATGTGAAATTCCAAATGAGCAGTTTGCCCTATGACCTGAATTGCCCTTTGCGGATCTGTAAGACCTGGTAATTGCACTTGAATTTGATTACCTGATTGTTCACGAATATCAGGCTCTGCAACTCCAAACTGGTCAATTCTGTTTCTGATTGTTCTGACAACTTGTTCAATGGTTAAACCTTCAAGTTCAAGTCTGGCTGCTTCCGTAAGATCATAATTTAGCTTAGTACCATTATTTTCTGCATCAAAACCGGTTTCAGACATTAATGATAAATTGGAATTTATATCGGTAATTTGTTCTTTGACTTTATTTAAATCTGTGCTTTTGGGAACAATAATTTCAAGTTGTCCCTCTTCATTTAATCTTGGGCGTAAAATCATAAGTCCTTCAGAACTAAGCTCTTCCCTAATAAGTTGCCCAAAACCTGTCAAAGTGGTATTGACTGCTTTTTGTACATCAACGCCAAGAGTCAAATGCATGCCACCTTTAAGATCCAGTCCCAAATTAATTTTGGAACTTGGTAAAATTTGCCCTAAAAAACCATTTGATATTGCAGGAATATTGGGCAAAGAATAAATTAATCCCGCAAATAAAATAATAATTGCAAGAGATAAACGCAAATAAACGGATTTCATATCATATCCTGAGTGTTAAAGCCTTATTATAATTTTAAATTAGTTCAATAATACTTGTCTGCCAACAAAGCTCTGCAAAGTATCAGAGTCAACGCATCTAAATTTTTTTGAGAGGGAAAACCACATTTTTTTTGAACTAATCCATGGCGCTTAGTCTCACTTTGTTCGACATAAGCTGGATGAGTTTTCCCCCTCAAACGTAAGCAATCGCTTCCCCCTTTCCTTAAAAAAACATACTTTATACGAAAAATATAAAAATTTTTAAGTTATATAGTTGGATTATTATTTCAATTAAGATGCGTTAGCTCCGGCAAAGTATCGCTTCTAATAAAATATTTATTTTTTATTAACCTTTTATACAAAGGAATAAACAAATAAAAAATTAAAATTAAGTTTGAAATTTATATGGATACAGTTATTAAATACAAAGTTCCTCTTGTTAAAAAAATAAGAGGAACTTATCATGATCAGAAATTATTTATCAAGGGAAACAGAGGAATTAGCAGTTTGTGACATTGCTTCCAATTGTTTTGGATCATATGTGCCTTGAATATAACCGCGTGGTATTTTAATATCTGTTTTTTCTGCAATATTAACGGTTAAGATATCACCTTCAACATTAACAATACGTCCTAAAACCCCACCATTTGATAAAACATAATCGCCTTTTTGTAATTTGCTAAGCATTTCTTTGTGCTGCTTTGCTTTTTTTTGTTGAGGACGAATCAATAAAAAATAAAAAACAGCAAACATAAGAATAAGGGGGAGAAACATAGAAAGTAAATCTCCGCCTCCGCCAGCCCCACCGGGACTGCCGCCTGCGGCATAAGCAATAGAGGTAAGCATAAAGCCTCCAAATAATAATTTTTTTGCCCTAAGGCTATCAGTTCTGCTAAAATAACAGCATAAACTTAATATAAATACCTGTGCACAATTATTCAAACCCTATTTTCATAAAATTTATATGCAAAAGTAAAAGTCAAAAATAAAAATAGTCATATTTGTCTGTTTTGGCAAGAATTAATTTGATATAATATTAAGATAAAATTAAAAGCAGATTAAATATTTGTTATAAATGAATAATTATACTTTTCTAAATCAAAAAAACAATAAATATTTCCTTTACGCTAAAACATCAAATATGATTTTATGCTTTATCACATTTTTTATTCTTAGTATTAAATTCATTTATAAATATATTCCATGATGTTATAAATAAAGTAGCCACCAAGGGTCCAATAATAAATCCATTCATATCATACAAAATAAAACCACCAAGAGTTGAAAGCAAGACCAAATAGTCAGGTAATTTTGTATCTCGTCCCACCAATATGGGGCGTAAAAGATTGTCCACAAGCCCAATAACAGCAATACCAAAAACAACTAAAACTGTTCCCGAGAAAACATCACCAATGGCAAAAAGGTAAATTGCAAAGGGCAACCAAACAATGCCTGCACCTATCATGGGTACAAGGGAAAATAAAGTCATGATAACAGCCCAAAGCAAGGCGGCATTAATATCCAAAAACCAAAAAATAAGCCCACCCAATACGCCTTGCACAATGGCAATTACCAAACTTCCCTTAATTGTTGCTCTGGTTACTTCGGAAAATTTTTGAAAAAAAAGTGCTTCACGCTCATCACCAAGAGGGAGAGCCAAGTGTAAATAGTTAATCAATTTATCACTGTCTCGTATGATAAAAAATGCAACATACAGCAAAATACCAACTTGAGCAAAAAATGTTATGGCACCTTGACCAATGGACACAGCATGTCTGGCAATATAGGTGCTTATTGCAATGGCGGTTTCACTGACCTTAGTCTTAATATTGTCTGAATCTAAACCAAAACTATCCAGCAAATTCTGAATTTCAGGAAAAGCATTTCTTATTTGCTCAAAATAATGACTGATATTTATTTTACCGCTTTGCAAATCTTCATATACATTAAGACCTTGGATTAAAAAAGAATTTAAAACAAAAAGAAAAGGAATAACCACAACCAAGGTACAAGTTAAAAGGGTGAGAAGTGAAGATAAATTTTTATTTTTTACCCTTTTTATGAAAAATAAATTTACAGGAGCAAACACAATGGCTATTGTTACCGACCAAAAGATTACACCAAAAAATGGAGCCATCAACATCAAAAAAGAAATGCTGACAAATATCAAAAGAAATAAAAAAGACCGATACTCAAGCTTTTCTTGCATAAAAAAACTCCAAAAATTTCAGTTGATAATCAGTAAAATTCTATAGTTTATATACCATAAAAATTCATACATTTTCAATTTTAATCAAAAATATCCCCAATTAAATCTTCCGCCAAGTTAATATTATGTCCGTACTCATGGAATTTAATACAAGAAATTTCAAATTTATTTGAATCTTTAGAATGATTTATGGAAAAACTGACATGTCCCAAATTACCAATATGAGCTATTCCCGTAAATGGCTGTTCACAGCTGCAATTTGATAATAATTTCGTGACAGAAACAGAAAAAATAGCTTGTAAATCTTGATTAAATTCTTGAATAACGTCGTCAAAATCATTCGGCATAGAAAAAAGATAATTATTTTTAATATATAGTGGTGTTTTATCTGATATAAGCGTCCAATTATCTGATTTTAATTGATAATCAAGATGATCTAAAAGTTCTTCACTATTATCATCCAAAACTTCAAAATGCATTGTCACAACAGTAAATTCGATATTATCATTGACACTTGACATTTAACACCCCTTTATAACATTTATTATTTTAATTTTAAAATTTGTATTTCTTTAATATATAGTAATTTCATATAAAATTACTATCGTCGACTGCGATAGCAGGCGACCACTGCGTAGGCATAAGTGTAATTTTATACACTGTTAAGTGCCGAAGCAAGTGTGCTTTTAAAAAGTTGACATTAGTGATGTCAACTTAAAATAATATAATGTTTAAAAATCAAGTTGGCAAGATTATATTTCTAAAATTTTAATTTAATGGATTCACAGATTATTGAAAATATTTTTAAGTAAAGAAGGAAGCAACTACGTGGAAAAAAGCTTTTTTCAAAAAATTTTCCTCTCAATTAAAATTAAGCAATATAAATTAATTGGAACATCATTAATAGAGACCTCTGCACAATTATTAATTTTTAATAAAAATCTGTTTTTATTACTCAGGTCACTTAATATTGCTCAACCAACTATTCAATGGACACAAATTACTATAAAAACACATAACTATTTGAATTTACATATTCAAACATAAATGTTTGTCCATTATTTACTTGGGGGAGCAATATTTATATAAAAAACACATTAATTCAGTATTTTTATAAATATAATTAGTGTATTATAAAGAATAAAAATACAAATACTTAATGACCCCAGTAATAGAATGAAATTTTTTATTTTTAGATAAATTTTTGTGCAGAGGTAAAAGGCACGCCAACCTTTGCGCAATGAATTGTGCAGAGGTTTCATAATAAGATAAAATTTTTATCAAAAGTTATACAGAGTTTTATTTTTTAAATTTTCATAATCTATCAAAAAAACAAGTATTTTTTTAAGTATTGCCAAACAAATAAAAATAAGCTAATTTTATAAAATATTATGAGGTAAGTACTTTATTCTGTTCAATGTCTACGTTTTAGGGAATATTTGTAAAAATGCTTCCACAGATTTTTGAAGCACTGATTCTCATTGCTTTCATTAAACTAAATTATTTAATATAACTTGCTTAATAAACTTGCATTTTATCTAAGGAAATTATGAAAAAAAAGGTATCTTCGTTTATATTGGCTCCAATTAATAAAATTGGTTATATTGCAACATTTTTTTATGATTCAATAGCCTTTACCTTTAGTGGCAAGCATCTTTTTTCTAAAATTTTACACCATCTGTATATTATAGGCGCTCAGTCTATTTTTGTTATTTTATTGGTTGGAACTTTTACAGGTCTGGTTCTTGGTTTACAAGCTTTTTATGCCATGCGACTTTTTGGGGCAGAGGGCATGCTGGGTTCACTTTTGGCATTGACACTAATTCGTGAACTCGGACCTGTTTTAACTGCCATAATGGTTACAGCCAGAGCCGGCAGCGCCATGACGGCTGAAATCGGAGTAATGCGAATTACCGACCAAATAGATGCCTTGGAAGTTATGGATATTCATCCCATGTCTTATTTGATCAGTCCAAGATTATGGGCATCAATATTGGCCTTTCCTTTATTAACTGCAATTTTTGATGTGGTTGGAATAATTGGTGGTTATTTGTCTGCCTGTGTCCTTTTAGGATTAAATTCAGGCAGGTATTTTTCGGGCATTGAATCAAGTGTGGCTTTGGCTGATGTTAGCGGCGGATTTTTAAAAGCATTTGTTTTTGCTATCTTGGTTATAATTATTTGCTGTTATCAAGGATATTTTGTTCATAATAGAAGTGATGCCAAAGGACCTGTTGCTGTTGGAAATGCCACAACTTCGGCTGTGGTAATATCTTGTGTGCTTATTCTTGTAAGCGATTATATTTTAACCTCATTTTTATTGTAATTATACAAAGACTTCTGAATTAATAAATTTAAAAAACAAAGTGTTTTTAAATTGTCTTTTTATATAATAAATGATAGAAAATATTATGAATGAAAAAAATAATTTAATAAATGGGAATGATTTAAAATCCAAAGATATTTTTTGGGATATCAAAATTGAAAATCTAACCGCCGGCTATGGTGAAGATGATATTATAAAGTCTCTCAGTGCAATTATTCCAAGTGGTAAAATAACAGCCATTCTTGGTGGTTCAGGTGGTGGAAAAACTACACTTCTAAGAGTTATTTTAGGACTTCTTCCCTATAAAAGCGGTAAGATTTTTTTTGGAAATAAGGATATTTTTTCTTTGTCAGCCAAACAATTTCGTTCTTTAAGGCGTAGGGTTGGAGTTCTTTTTCAAGACGGAGCTTTGTTAAGTTCCTTAACTTTGGAAGAAAATGTGGCACTACCTTTAAAAGAGCATACCACGCTTGATTCAAAAATTATTAAGGAGGCTGTGTTGCATACCCTTGAACTTGTCGGACTTGAAAATTCAGCTCATAAATATCCGGGAGAACTTTCAGGTGGAATGAAGAAAAGAGCAGGACTTGCAAGAGCCATAATTACTGAACCTCCACTTTTGTTTTATGATGAACCCACATCAGGGCTTGATCCGATCACTGCTGCCGAAATGGATAATCTTTTGCTTGAAATGCAGGCTTGTTATCAGAATATGACAACAGTGGTAATTACCCATGATTTAGTCAGTGTAAAAAGGGTTGCAGACCATGTTCTATTATTAAAAGATGGTAAAAATCATTATAATGGTGAGATTGAAGGCTTTTTTAATTCAAATGATGCTTATATTCAAGAATTTACCAATAAGGCTTTAGTAGAAAAAAATAAAAAAAATTTTATCGGAACCAATGAAAAAATAAGAAAAGCTCTGAATGACTGGATAGATAGTTGATGCTTAATTAATTTTTCTTAGTTGTATCAAGTATTTAATGCAATAAAACAAATCAATATAATATGTTAAAAAATATAGGAAAATCATATGGTTAATAGACATAGCGTGGTTGGGATATTTGTTCTTCTGGGTTTAATTTGTGTTGGTTATCTGACCATAAAACTTGGAAGAATGGAAATATTTGGAAATAGTGGATATACTGTAAGTGCTCAATTCAGTTCAATTGCAGGGTTAAGAAACGGAGCAAATGTCGAAATAGCCGGAGTTACTGTCGGCAGAGTTGTGAAAATATCCATAAATCCCGAAACATTTCTTGCCAATGTGGATATGCGAATTGATAAAGAAATAAGCCTAAGTGAAGATACAATTGCATCCGTAAAAACCAGTGGTTTAATTGGTGATAAATATATTGGCCTTGAGCCCGGCGGTGCCAGCGAAATTTTACAAGAAGGCATGGTTATTTGGGATACGGAATCAGCCGTTGATTTAGAATCTTTAATTAGTAAATATGTATTTGGGGGTATTTAATGTTTCATAATTTTTCTAAAATTTATGGATTTACAATAATCTGTCTCTTGTTATTGGGATTTGGTTCAGCATCTGCAAGCACAGCCACACCAAAAGAAAGGGTTGAAATTGCCAGTGCTAAAGTAATGGAACTTTTATTGCATGAAGATTTTCAAAACCCTGCAACAAAAGAAAGTATTATAAAGCAACTGGAAGAAGAAGTTGTTTCACTTTTTGATTTTGACGAATTTTCCAGCCGAACTGTAGGGCCTAAATGGAAGCAATTTACTCCTGCTCAAAAAAAAGATTTTATTGCAGCTTTCACAGAATTATTACGCAGTTCCTATATTAATACTTTAGACAATTATGATGGTCAAAGCTTGGTTTATGTTGGTGAAATTCGCTCTTCCGATCAGAAAAAAGTTGAAGTCCACACCCTATATAAAAGCGAGGATAAAGATTATCCTGTATCCTTTAGAATGTTACTAAAGAATGATAATTGGTATGTATATGATGTTTCCATTGAGGGTATCAGTATGATTAAAAATTATCGTGAGCAATTTAGAAGTATTTTGGGAACAAGCAAGCCTGAAGAACTGATTAAAAGGGTAAAAGAAAAAGCTTTGGAAAAGAAAAAAGAACTAATTTCCAACTAATAATTTTGAGGAAGGGCTGATTAAAGCCTAAAAAATTCAAATTGATTTAAGATGAAGTTTTTCTCATTTTTTATCTAAAATAAAATTTATAACTTTGTTAATATCAAACATTTTTGTTTGGGCTTTTGGGACAAGCCCAAATCATGCGAATGAAATGACGCAGGTATTATAAAGTAGTTTAAAAATCTCCCAATAAAACTTATTCGTGCTTCCGGAAAGCAAAAATTTTTTTATAAAAAGAGGGAAATATGAAATTTCTAAAACTTTTTCTTATCATTTGTTTAATTAATTTAAATGCTTGCTCTGTGAAAAAGGAAGAAGAGACTATGCAAACAGTACCCTCTTCTTTATTGTCAACAGAATACAGTTTGGACAGCTATTTAGTGGCTGAAAATACAAGTTTTGCAAACGATGTAGGTGATGATTATTTTGATGATGATTATTTTGATGATGACTACGATGATTATTATACAACCGAACAATACCCTGATCCATTAAAACCATGGAATAAGGTTTGGTTTCGTGTCAATGATTTTTTCTTACTCAAAATTGCCAAACCCATACACAAGGGTTATGAAAAAGTCGTCCATTCAAAATTCCGTTCCGGTATTTCAAATTTTAAAAATAATTTAAAGGCACCCGCAAGAATGACCAATGCCTTATTACAAGGTGAAGTTGGACAATTTTTTGTGGAATTTGGCAAGTTTATGATCAATACCGTGACCAGTGCAGGATTTGCCGATGTTGCCTCCAGAAATAAGCCTCTTGTAAAATCAAATCCTGAAAATTTAAGATTTGGATATACCCTTGCAAAATGGGGAGTTCCTCAAGGGCCATATTTTATACTTCCATTTTTTGGCCCTTCTACAATTAGGGAAGGCCTTGGAGTAATGGGAGATTTGGCAGCTTCTCCTCAAAGATACATTCTCCCGTGGGAAGCTTCACTTATTTTAAGTGCTCCTCTTGAAATAAATAGTTTTGGTGATTACTATAAGGCTTATGAAACCTTGGTTGGCAGTTCAATTGACCCCTATATTTCATTAAAAAATGCCTATCTTGACCACTTAAATCATACTGAAGTAGCCAAGGATTAAGTTTTTAAAACCTAAAATAAGGAGGGTTGGCCATGTCTTTAAAACAATTTCCAATCACCTGGGAACAAATGCATCGCGATGCTAAAATTTTAGCACATAAAATAAAAGATAAATTTCAGTTTAAAACTATAGTTGCCATAACTCGAGGCGGACTTGTGCCGGCTGCCATTATTGCAAAGGAACTTGAGATTGATTTGATTGATACCATTTGTTTGGTAAAACATAAAAATCAGGCAAATTTACTTGTGGAACAGGCAATTAAAACTGTAGAAAATTATGATGAAGGATTATTGATTGTTGATGATATAATCAACACAGGAAATACTGCAAAACTAATCAGAAGCTTATATCCAAAAGCCTATTTTGTGGCTCTTTATACAAAGCCATGCGGCCTTGATTTGGTTGATGATTTTACAACACAAATAGATCAAGATGCTTGGGTAATTTTTCCATGGGAAAAATCCGGCTAATTTATACATTTTTATTTAAGGCACGCCATTCCGGTTTTCAAAAACTATAATTATGGCATAATTTTTGATTTTAGATATTAAGTAAAATATTAATAAATCAAAATAGTTATATTATTATTTTGTAAAAAGTTTTTTAAGGAAAGAGGGAGTTTGAGGGGGAAAAACTCGTTTCTTTCAAAAAAACGTGTTTTCCCCCTCAAAAAACACAAAAAAGGAATAGAAAACAATACAAGAATTTAGAAACACACCCTAAGCACTGATTAATTTTTTCGTGGAAAATTTTTAATAATAGCAATTAATTATAATTTTGCCTTTTTTGAAAAAACAAGTTAAAATCCAAAGAGTAAATTTTAAATTTTTTATAGAGATTTAATTAATATTTCCTTGAATATGAATTTGCCTTTCAAGACCTTTATAACAGAATTTAAATGGTAAATATGAGAATAATATGAAAAATATACTTATAGCCAGAGTGTTGGCAATACTGGCTCTTATTGGTTGGGGATTATTATTATTTCCCCAATTTGACGCTGTTGTGGTTGCCGCTGCCATAGCCTCGCTAACCCTTGGTATTTATCGTTGGTTTAGGGCAAGAATGTCCATGGTTGTTTCAATTACCATTTATTTTATTATGCTCGGGCTATGTATTATTTTACCAATTTTAGCTCTTACTTTACTCGTTGCTCCCCAAGCTGTAAATGGATATAAAACCATTTTAGATTGGAGTAATAGGGGCTTCCCTATGCCTGAATTTATTGAAAGTTATAAAGATGATATTTACAATTATTTAACTCAAATACCCGGTTTTGAAAATATTACGGGCCAATTGACTGAAAATATTAAAGAACTGTTGAATTCTCTTGTATCAATTTTGGTTTCAGGAAGTATAGGATTTGCAGGCGGCACTTTTAATCTTTTATTTCAGATATTTTTAATTGTTTTTATGGCAGGACTTACTGTTGTATATGCTCCGACAATTTATAAAATTGCATGCCGAGTTTGTTTATTGCCAAGCGATTCAATAGATCGCTTTATCATAGCCTTAAAAAGTGCGGTTCAATCCATCTTTCTGGGAATTTTCTTTGTTGCTTTTGTTCAAGGAATTTTAACAGGCATGGGATTGGCTATTTTTGGAGCAAAAGACGTTGCATTTTTTACTTTATTGGCAATTTTTTGTGGTATTGTTCCCATTGTCGGAACTGCCTTGGTTTGGGTTCCGATTACAGCCCAAATGTGGCTTGAAGGTTCAATTGGCAGTGCAATAGGTATGGTGGCTTGGGGAATGTTAATTGTGGCAGGATCCGATAATTTTTTACGTCCATTTTGCCTAAAAACAGGTATTGAAACTTCAATGATAGTATTGTTTTTAGCAATTATCAGCAGTGTATTCGCTTTTGGAGCTGTCGGAATTGTTCTTGGGCCTGTAATTGTTGCTTTTGGTATTCAAGCCATGAAAGAAAGTGATATCATCTATAAAAATTTGTAAAAAAATTTTAAGAAAGCATAAATTGCCTAAGAAAAAATTAAATGAAAAAATCAATTAAAATAAAACCATTAAAAGAGCTTACAATCACCGATGATTTTGTTTTTTCAAAATTCATGAGTAATGAAGACATTTGTCATAAAGTTCTTGAAATGCTACTTTGTGTCAAGATAGAAAAAGTTGAATATGTAGAGTATCAAAAGGAAATTAACCTTTATAAAGAATCTAAAAGTGTTCGTCTTGATATTTATGTGAAAGGAAAAGATACTGTTTATAATGTGGAAATGCAAATAGGAAATAAACTTGATTTGCCAAAACGTTGTCGTTTTTATCAATCGGCAATCGATTTTGACATGCTTGAAAGCGGACAAAAATATAGTGAATTAAAAAACAGTATTGTTATCTTTATTTGTACTTTCGACCCTTTTAAAAAAGGTTTTCCTTGTTATAGTTTTAAAAATTTTTGCCAAGAGGATAAAAATTTTGAATTAAACGATGGACGTCAAATTTATTTCTTTAATGTTAAAGATCATATGAAAGAAAAAAATACTGATCGTCGCAACTTTTTAGCCTTTGTTAAGGGTGAAAATATTGATAATCCAATTATAAAAAAATTTTCAGAACATATTAAGAGAATTATAAACAATAAAGCAATGGAGGGAGATTATATGAACTATACATTGCAATTTCAAGATAAATTAGATGAAGGCTTTCAGCTCGGCATGGAAGCAGGCATGGAAGCAGGCATGGAAAAAGGCATAGAAAAAGGCATAGAAAAAGGCATAGAGAAAGGCTTGGCGGTAGGAAGATTGGAAGGTAAAGAAGAAGGGAAGTTTGAAATAGTTAAAAATTTATTAAAATTTTTAAGCGATGAAGAAATAGCTAAAATGACAGGCATTTCCATTAACAAAATAAAATTATTAAGAAAAGAAAATTATTAATTATCCACGTAATTACTGATTAAGGGCACGTTATTCCAATTTAAAGAGGAAAAACTCACTCGGCTTATGTCAAACAGAGTGAAATTAAGCGTTATGGATTAGTTCAAAAAAACTTTTCCCTCAAGAAAGACAAAAACGGATTGACGTGGTCGCTGTGTAAATTTTTTATAAAAACTAAAATAAAAATAGTCGATGTTTGGAAAATATATTTAAATAAAAAATCTGCAAGAAAAATACTCAATTTGTATTTTTCTTGCAGATTTTTTATTTAATTTACTTTGTCTTAGGCTTTATGAAACCTTTGCACAATTCATTGAGAAAAGGTTTCATGGAGTTTTTACATCGTAAACACGACCAAAAATCAAGAACAGGCAAAACGACGTTTTTGCCGTTAAATAATTGATTTTTGTGCCTTTTACCTCTGCATTCAGACTTTATATAAAAAATAAACTTCTAAGATTTAAGCAAAATTTCAATAAAAAACTAATTGTCAGAGGTTTCTTTATACGATTTATTATATAAAGCCTAAGCTTTATATAAATTTATTTTACTTCTGTAAAATCAGCGTCCATCACGTCATCATCAGGCTTTTGAGTTGAACCACAACTTCCGTTTTGACAACCTGCTCCAGCTGCATTTGGATCTTGAGTTTGTGCATAAAGTTGTTCTGCCAATTTATGGGAAGCCTTGGCAAGTTCATCATTGGCGGTTTTGATGGCATCTGCATCGTCCCCTTCCATTTTAGCTTTCAATTCAGTAATTTTTGCTTCAATATCAGCTTTTAAACCTGCATCTAATTTTTCACCAAGATCATTGATTGAGCGTTCGGTACCGTAAATCAAACTATCTGCTTGGTTTTTTGCTTCGATTAATTCTTGTTTCTTTTTATCATCAGCGGCATGAACTTCTGCTTCATTGACAAGATTTTGAATTTCTTGCTCTGAAAGTCCTGATGAAGCTGTGATTTGAATGGATTGTTCCTTGCCTGTTCCCATATCTTTGGCTGACACATTCACTATGCCATTGGCGTCGATATCAAAGGAAACTTCAATTTGAGGCATACCGCGTGGTGCCGGCGGAATACCTGTCAAGTCAAATCTTGCCAAGGTCATATTGTCGCCTGCCATGGGACGCTCACCTTGCATAACATGAATGGAAACACTGGGTTGGTTGTCAGAAGCAGTTGTAAAGGTTTGACTTTTACGAGTAGGAATTGTTGTATTTCTCTCAATAAGTTTTGTAAATACTCCACCCATGGTTTCAATACCAAGGGAAAGAGGGGTTACGTCAAGTAAAAGAACATCTGTTACATCACCGGCCAAGATACCGCCTTGAATGGCAGCACCCATTGCCACAACTTCGTCAGGATTCATGGAACGGTTTGGCTCTTTACCAAAAAATTCTCCGACTTTTTGTTGAACAAGAGGCATTCTGGTCATACCACCCACCAAGATAACTTCGTCAATATCTTTGGCTGAAAGTCCTGCATCGGCAAGGGCTTTTTTGCATGGCTCAATGGTTCTGGTCACAAGGTCAATAACCAATTGTTCAAGTTTTGCCCTTGAAAGTTTCATCAATAAATGTTTGGGACCTGTTTGGTCGGCTGTGATAAATGGTAAGTTTATTTCTGTTTCCATGGCTGTTGAAAGTTCTTTTTTAGCTTTTTCAGCTTCTTCTTTCAATCTTTGCAAGGCCATGCGATCTTGAGAAAGATCAATTCCATTGGATTTTTTGAACTCATCTACCAAATGTTCAATGATTCTTTGGTCAAAATCTTCACCACCAAGGAAAGTATCGCCATTGGTTGCACGAACTTCAACAACATTATCACCGACTTCTAAAATTGAAATATCAAAAGTTCCGCCCCCAAGGTCATAAACAGCAATTTTTTCATTGGCTTTTTTATCAAAACCGTAGGCAAGGGAAGCGGCTGTGGGCTCATTTATAATTCTTTTTACATCAAGACCGGCAATTCTTCCGGCGTCTTTTGTGGCTTGACGTTGGGCATCATTGAAATAGGCAGGTACTGTAATAACTGCTTCTGTAACAGTTTCACCAAGATAGGCTTCTGCATCTGCTTTTAATCTTGATAAAATCATGGCAGAAATTTCAGGCGGACTATAGGAACGTCCGTCAACTTCAACGGCTGCATCTTGATTTTGAGCAGGCACAATGCGATAAGGTGAATGATCTTTCCATTTTGCAACCTCAGGTGAATCTGCACGGCGTCCCATTAATCTTTTTACTGCAAAAATTGTACGCTCAGGATTGGTTACAGCTTGGCGCTTTGCGGTATCGCCCACTAAACGTTCTTTATCTGTAATACCCACTACAGATGGAGTGGTGCGTCCGCCATTAGGGTTAGTAATACATTTTGGTTCTTTACCTTCCATAACGTAAACACAACTGTTGGTGGTACCTAGGTCAATACCGATAATCTTACTCATGTATAATCCTCCAAAGAGATAATTGAAATATTTTTTTAGAAATCATATTTTAAACAATAGTGTTTTATAAATTTGGATTTTCTAAAAATTATATATGTATTTTTCAATTTATAAAATAAGTATGCTTTTAAATTCGTCTAGGGGGTATTTCATTTTTTTTTCAAAAAAATTGAAAAAATATTTTAATTTTATAAAAAACTTTTGTTTTCAATACATTAGCTACTTTTAAAAAAGTCAAAAATTAACTTTTTTGAAATTGATTTTTTCTGGATAAGATGTTAAGAAGAAAAGTATAAATATTGTTTTAATATAAAAGACCTCTGTACAATTATTAATTTTTAATAAAAATCTGTTTTTAGAATGAAACTTTTTATTTTTAGATAAATTTTTGTACAGAGATAAAAGGCACAAAAATCAATCATTTAACGACAAAAACGTGGTTTTGTCTATTCTTGATTTTTGGTCGTGTTTACGGTGTAAACACTCCATGAAACCTTTGCACAATGAATTGTGCAGAGGTTTCTATAATTATTTAGTGTATAAAGTTAAGTTATAGAGAGAAATATTTAAAAATTATAATTATATCTGGATATTAACAAATTATTATGAAAAATTTATGGGCTCCTTGGCGTATGGATTATATTTTATCAAAAAAGCCTAAAAATCAAGGCTGTATATTTTGTTTAGATGATTTTGATACTAAACTCAGTCAAAATGATTTGGATAGATTAGTAGTGTATAAGGGAAAAGAAATATTTATAATGCTTAATAAATACCCCTATGCCACAGGGCATTTACTGCTCTTACCTTATAGACATATTCAAGATATAGTGGAACTTACGCCAAGTGAAAACTTGGAACTGATGTTTTTGCTTCAAACTTCTTGTACTGTTTTACGCAAAACTTGTACGCCTGGCGGTATTAATATGGGTGTAAACTTAGGAGAAGCGGCAGGGGCAGGTATTGCCGAACATTTACATTTTCATATTGTGCCTCGTTGGCAGGGCGATTCTCAATTTTTGGCTGTTATTTCAGACACAAGGCTTATCCCCCAATCCTTGGCAAAAACTCAAGAGATTTTTACACTTGCGTTTCAAGAAGTTTTAGACTAGTATTTTTTCTTATGATTTTGATTTTGGGAAACACTGATTAAATCAATGCTTCCATAAAAATAAAATATATTTTAAATTATTTTTAAAAAATAATTTGTAGCTTAGTTTAACCAAATAAAAAGGAGTTAATATGCGTTATCTAAAAGCTTTAATTATCGTTATCCTGTTCTTCATCGCCATGATGTTTTTTGTGCAAAACCAAGATTCATTTTCAGGAACTGTAAGTTTAAAAATGGACTTATTGTTTATTCCTCCGGTGGAATCAATTCCTCTTCCACTTTACTCTGTTTTACTTGCCAGTTTTTCCCTTGGAGCATTGCTTGTACTTGCAATGTTAATGTGGGATCGTATGAGTATTTCTACTCGTCTTATGAATGCAAAACGTAGGGTAAACAATTTGGAAAAGAAAAACATTAAGCTTGAAACAGAACTTGCAAACATTGGCGATAAACATGAAGCTGAAATGGCCAAGTTAAAAGCTCGCCTTGAAGAGACTGAAAAACGTCTTGATGTTGCAATGCGTTCAGCATAATTTAGCAAGTTTTAAAAATTTTTATTTAAAGCCGGCAAAAAATGAGTCAAGAACAGACTTTTAAAATGACCCCTATGTATGAGCAGTATTTGGGTATTAAAAAACAATACCCAAATACTATTCTTTTTTATCGCATGGGGGATTTTTATGAACTTTTTTTTGAAGATGCGGTAATTACAGCCAAGGAATTGCAGCTTACTTTAACAAGTCGCAATAAAGATGATAAGGTTCCCATGTGTGGTATTCCTTGGCATGCGGCTGATAATTATTTTTCCCAAATGGTTGAAAAGGGCTATAAAGTTGCCATTTGTGACCAGGTGGAAGACCCAAAAGCCAGTAAAGGTCTGGTAAAACGTGAAGTTACAAAAATATTAACTGCCGGTACTTGTCTTGATGATTCTAACTTAACAGCTAAACAGCATAATTATTTGGCAGCCGTTTATATTTCAGAAGATAATAATGCTCTGGCTTGGCTTGATGCCTCCACAGGTTTTTGGACAGGCCTTGAATGTGCAAAGCAAAGTGAAATTTGGCAATGGGTTTATAAAATCGAGCCAAAAGAATTACTTGTTCCGTCCCAGTTAAAAACTCCCGATCTAATAAGGCAAAATGATCAAATTCAAGTTGTTCACCTTGGAAGCCAAAGTCATTTTGATGAAAAAAGAAACATTGAGCGCATTTTATCGGCTCAAGGTGTAAGGGATTTGGATTCTTTGGGACTTGAAAAAAAGCCTGCCCTTGTAAGAGTTTGCGGGGCATTACTTGCTTATCTTGAGCAAAACCAAAAATGTTTACCCTCGTATTTGGCTTCATTTGTACCTCTTGATGTCAGTTCTCAAATGTTGCTTGATGAAGTGACTGAAAAAAATTTAGAAATATTTAAACGTTATGATGGTAAAAAAGGGATTGGAACCCTTTGGCATGAGCTTGACGAATGTTTAACTCCCATGGGTGGTAGACTTTTAGAGGAAAATTTACGTTATCCATTAAAAGATATTTCAAAAATCATAAAGCACCAAGATGTTGTTGAGCATTTTTTTTATGAACAGAAAAAATGCTTGGAGTTAAGGGATAAATTAACGAAAATTTATGATTTGGAAAGACTTTCAACTCGAATTAATGTTAATCGTTTTATGCCTAAAGATTTTATTGCCTTAAGGGACAGCTTAGCTCATTTACCATATATTTTATTGATATTACAAGAAAATTCCGAAAAAATCTTAAATGATGACGATTTAAAGGGTAAAAATGTACCCATTGCCCTGGGAAACATCATTAAAAATTGGGATAATCTCTTGGATTTGGCAAATTTATTAAATTCATCACTCCTTGATACCTTACCAATTCATTTAACGGAAGGTTTTTTGTTTAAAGCAGGATATAATCAAGAACTTGATGAACTTATTGATATTGTGGAGCATGGGGAACAAAAACTGGCTGATTTACTGGCAAGAGAACAGGAAAAATCTAATTTACCCAAGCTAAAACTGGGGTATAATCGTGTTTTTGGCTACTATTTTGAACTTAGTAAGTCTCAGCAACAAAATATTCCAAGTTATTTTGAAAGAAGACAAAGTTTAGTTAATGCAGAACGTTTTATCACACCTGAACTAAAAGAACTTGAAGAAAAAATCCTAAATGCTTCTGAAAAAAGAAATACCCTTGAACATGCTCTTTTTCATGAACTCAGATTAAAAGTTGCAAATGAAAGACCAAGAGTTTTATTTATGGCCAATATCTTGGCTGAGCTTGATTTTTGGCAAGCTTTGTCTTTTTGTGCCAATAAAAAGCAATGGGTAAAACCTATTTTGGATGACAGCTCTTGCCTAATCATTAAAGAAGGCAGACATCCTGTGGTTGAATCTGTTGTGGGTAAAGCTCATTATATTCCAAATGATTTGACCATTGATGAAAAAAGACGCCTATTAATTATTACAGGCCCAAACATGGCCGGTAAATCTACAATTTTACGCCAAGCCGCCATTATTTGTATTTTGGCACAAATAGGTTCTTTTGTGCCTGCTTCCTATGCTAAAATAGGAGTTGTGGACAGGGTTTTTTCTAGGGTTGGAGCTTCCGATAACTTAGCCCAAGGACAAAGTACTTTCATGGTAGAAATGATGGAAACCGCCAGAATTTTACGCCAATCAACCAAGAGAAGTTTGGTTATATTGGACGAAATCGGACGGGGAACAAGCACCTTTGACGGGCTGTCACTTGCCATGGCCGTTGCCGAAGAATTAATTAAAAGAGCCAAAGGGGCAATACGCACTTTATTTGCAACGCATTATCATGAATTGACAAGTTTGGAAGGCAAACTTGAAGGCGTCTATAATATGAATATTGCCATCAAAGAATGGAACAATGAAATTGTTTTTTTACGAAAATTAATTCCGGGGCCTGCCGATAAAAGTTATGGAATTGAGGTGGCTCGTTTGGCCGGAGTTCCTCTTTCTGTTGTGCAAAGGGCAAAGGATATTTTGCATGAATTGGAAAAAAATAAGGATAAAATAAGTAGAAAACTTGAAAAAAATTTTTTACCGGGATTAGAACCAAAAACTGAAACAATTCGCCATAATAAAATAGCCCCCGATACTTCCCCCGATAAATCCGTAAATTTAATTGAAGAGCATGAAGTATTTAAAGAAATAGTCAAACTTGATATTAATTCCTTAACTCCTCTTGATGGACTTAGATTTATTATTGAGTGGCAAGAAAAATTGAATAAAGACAAATTGAAAAGGAAATAAAATGCAAATAATTTTGAGACAAAAGCCATTATTTATAATTTTAACCTTATTTTTAATGACAATTACAGTATTTGCTTGCGGTAAAAAAACAAACCCAATTCCCCAAAAAACCAATCAATTATTTTCCTTTCAAGACGTCTATGCCTATTTAAATGAAGTTGGTACCATAACAATTGTCGGAAATATTAGCGGAATGGTTGAAAATGTGCAAGCAATAGAGCTTGAGCTTGAAGGTTTTGATGAAAATTGCCCGACTTGCCCCTTTATTCCTGCCGAAAAATTTAGCTTAACCCCCATAGATCAAAGAACAAAAGAAATTAGCAGAAGTTTTTCCTATACGGTTTTCCCCACCAAACAGTTTAAATCATATCGCTGGAGACTTGTAGGATATAATGGCATAGCGGGACTTCCCAATATAATGACAACTGTGAAAATACTGGAAGCACCAATTGATGATGATCGTGAATTTATTGAAATTCCAATGGACAAAGAGTGAGATCACGTGATTCCCACGTGATTCCGGATTGAGGGGAGAAACCCCATTTTTTTGAAAAAAATGAGTTTT
>CAYJGE010000004.1:0-49822 GCA_964369835.1 uncultured Mailhella sp. | reverse complement strand
TACCTTTCCCCCTTGTGCTCGCTTGCGTAAGCACTATAAGGGGGGTGTCATATTACTAAGCGAAGCGTAGGCAATATGACGGGGGGTTCACGTTCCATAAAGTCGCTTTTTGCTTCTCCTTATAAAAGGCATAAACGATTTAATAACTATTCGTTTTGACAAGCAAAAAGCGAGGTAGTGTCATAAAATAGCGGGTGAAATAAGGCAGGCTTTCAAGAGCAAGGAAAGCGAAAAATTTTAGAGGGCGTGTACTCGAGTACATAACCGATAAAATTTACAGCTTGACGCAGATATTGGAAGTCTGACCGGTTTACCCCTATATTTTATGACAATAGAAAACCCAACTTGATTTTGCGAAGCAAAAACAAGTAATAGAAAACAATATAAGAATTTAGAAACACACCCTAGAATAAAATTTTTTATTTTCAGATAAATTTTTATCAGAATTTTCAATATACTTTATGCGTATCTCACATAAAAAAAGAGCGAAAATATAATTTTCACTCTTTAACAATAATACAAACACGCCATTCCGTTTTTCAAAAATTATAATTATGACATGATTTTTGATTTTAGACATTAAATAAAACATTACTAAATCAAAATGCTTATATTGTTATTTGATAAAATGTTTTTTCAGGAATGGGGGAAGCGATTACTTACGTTTGAGGGGGAAACATCATTTTTTTCAAAAAAATGGGGTTTCCCCCCTCAATCCGCAAGCATCTGATGGTGCAAAGATTTTTAATCAAAACAAGGTACTAGATTTTTATTTCTGCTCCAAGCAATTTTACAAATTCAGCTATTAAAGCAGGATGTCCCGGCCAAGCTGCACCTGTTACCAAGTTTTTATCAACCACAGCATCTGAAAAAGTTGCATTTGGCCCTGTCCATGTGGCTCCTGCCATTTCAACATCAGGCTTAACAGCCGGATAAGCACAACATTTCTTACCTTTGATCACATTGGCAGCCACCAATAATTGGGGACCATGGCAAATAGCGGCAATGGGTTTTCCTGCTTTTTCAAATTCTTGTACAATTTCAATCACCCTTTCATTTAATCTGATATATTCGGGAGCACGGCCACCTGGAACATAAAGACCAACATAATTGGCAGTATCAACCTTATCAAAATCATAATTAATCATGAAATTATGTCCACGTTTTTCACTATATGTTTGATCTCCTTCAAAATCATGAATGGAAGTTCTGATGAAGTCACCACTTTTTTTATCGGGACAAACTGCATCCACTTCATATCCCAACATAATAAGCATTTGAAAAGGTATCATCATTTCATAATCTTCAACATAATCGCCTGTGAGAACTAAAATCTTTTTACTCATAAAAAAATCCTCATTTATTTTTTGTTTAAACTAATTCTGATTATTTGGTTACATTATAATACTAATGAACCAAATAGCAACAATTTGCTTTTAATGTTTTGGGTAAATCATGCGTTTCGGGCAATGATTTTGTTTCATAGCAAATAAAAATATTATCATATTGGTCTTTATCTACATTATACAAGAAATTATCTATTGATTCTCCATAATTATCCAAAAAATTATGCTTGTATTTTATATCTGCTCCCAATAAAATAGGTGAACGTGTTGTTGCCTGAAAGTAAACTTCATAGCCTTTATTTTCTAAATCCAAAGCCAGCCTATAGGGTTCATACATAAATTCCCCTGTACCTACCACCAGAACAGAACCTGAAATCAACTTGTTGCAGGGCAATTTATTTATATCCCATTGAGAAGCAAATACTCCGGTTCTTCCACCTATTTTGGGTAGTATTTCTTTTTTTGAAAGACCATTCCCTATGGATTTAACATTAGATTCGTCGGTTGTACCATTTGATTCAAAAATATATTTGCCCTTAATCAGAGAAATAGGAATTATTTCAAGAGAAATTTCTTTTTGCAAATATTCCAACCCATTACTACCTGTCATATCGACCAAGGTCAAAATGAAAACAGATTCTAATTTTGGCATAAGAGGCTGTAGGGATTTAATTAAATTTTTAAAAGTTTTCCCCGTGGTCATTTCATCATCAACCAAGACTAAATGCCTTGCATTGTTCATCACATTTTTTGCTTTGGGTGAACTTGGCAAATGTAACCACTGATCAACAGCATGACTGTGTTCCTCAGAAAAATTTATAACATTTTCTTCTTCCAGTTTATACCTTGTGGTATGAGAATAAACTGCATTCAAAGAACTCAAAGAGCAATATTCTTCAAAAATACCTCTGCCAAGGGCTGTTGCAGTTTCTGCCATTCCAATCACATAGGGAGCGGTTTCAAGGTTTTTATCATTTAAACGCCTTGCCAATTCCTTATGGATATTTTGCATGGTAGAAGGTTTTACGGGCCAATGCTTACCAAGAACCTTACTTAAAAAAAGAAAGCCACGTTTTGAATTATTTCTGGCAGCAAACCCAAGTAATTCTTCCAAAGGATAATCAGCTTTTTCAATGTCTAAAACCAATGATCCTGTTTTTAATTCAATTTTAATCATAATCCATTTTAAGAGTTTATGGAATTATTAAAATTTTAATAATTCCATAAGTTATTAATAAACATCTACTAGACAAAATCTTTCATCTTAATGGCCAAATCTTGAATAGTTTTGCCATTTGTAGATTCGCCTATTGCATGCATTTTCCATTCATTATTATGTCTATACACTTTTGCCATGACCATGGCTGTATGGCTTCCGCCACCGGTGAGCACAAACTTGGCAATTTCTGACCTATTTTCAGGATTAACCAATCTGCAATAGGCATTTTCAACCTCATTAAATGTTTGTCCTCTATAACTATTTACTGTGAATACGACAGCTTGAATATTTTGAGGTATTTGTGACAAGTTCACCAAAATTTGTTCATCATCACCGTCACCTTCGCCGGTTTGATTATCACCTGTATGGATTATACTGCCATCTTTACTTTTTAATTGACCGAAATAAACAACGTCAACAATATTTTTATCGGCGTCAAAAAGAGCACATGATGCATCTAAATCAATTGATGTGGTTTTAGAAAAAAAGCTTTTTTTCTGAACTGCATCCCAGCCAAGCCCCATAATAACCTTTGACAAGCTGGTTCCCGCTTCTTTTTCCAAAGAAATTTTTTGACCTTTTACTAATGAAATAGCCATATATTCTCCTATCATATACCTTATTTTAATTAGTTATAAATTCTATAAAAAATCAGCCACATTCAGTTTAAGCTCAGTACAAATTTCACCCAAAGCTTGCTTTTCACTATCATCAAAAGTTCCGTCTGCATTGGCAATGGCAATAGCAACTCTGACAATAAGTCTTGCTTGCTCTTCCTTGTCCTTTAATTTACCGATAAGTTTTAAAGCTTCTGCCTTTCCGATAAGAGCATCAAACTCATAAGAACCATTTATTTTATTGAAAACTTTTAAAATATCATCTGTTTGAAAAGCTTTAAGTTCATCGGCATGTTGTACATAGGCAATTAATTTTTGCTTCTCATCGGCTGTGATTTTCCCATCTGCAAAGGCAATTAAAACAGTTGAAGCAACAACTGCCTCCATGAAAGTAGCATTTTTGTACTTGGAAACACTTGTCATTAAATTTTCTTTTCCTTTACGGATTGAATTACCTATATTTCTTAAAAAACTCATAAAAACTCCTTGATTATCTGAGCGTGTTGCAAAATTGTTTGCATTTGAACCGGTTGAATTCATAGTATTTCTTGGCTCAGCCCCTCCGGCTCTATACAAAGAACCATTTAAATCATTGTCTGAGCTTGATTTTGTAATATCTATGGATTGTGTATTTTGAACAGGTTGAGTTTGATTTTGTAAATTGGAATTTGTAGTAACAGGTGAAAATGCTGCTTCTTCCACGCCAAAATGTTTTAATATAACGTCTAATCCCCCATTAAAACCTTGGCCCACCGCCGACATTCTCCAAACTGAAGATTTAGTGTATATTTCACCTATAATAACAGATTGTTCTGATAAAAAATCACTACCTAGAAACTCATAAGAAGCAAGAACATTATTTGCTTGAATTAAATCAATCTGCCCTTTTTTTAAATTTGAAAAATTTATATTTGTGCCTAAAGTGGCAACAAAAACAAGACGTTCGATTTTTGCGGGAAGTTTATCTAAATCAATCCTAAAGACTTCATTATATGATCCTGTTGAACCAAATGATATTATAGCATTTTCCGGTGAATTTTTTTGATCATGAAAAATAAGATACCTTGCATCAGATAATATTCCGGAATTATCAATTCCAAAACAACTTACAGCAGGATTTTCACCGTAAAATTCACAAGTTACACCAATTTCAAATATCCTTGTGCTTAGAATATCAGCCAATTTAATTTTTTCACCTTTTATCAGTTTTTTAGACATGCTTTTATCCCACATTTTTAAAATAAAGCACGTTTAAAAAAAATTAAAAACGTGCTTTATTAAATGTTTAAAAATTATCAAATAATTTTAAATCTATACACTGACGCCAAAACTAGCAGCAAGAGGTCCTAAACCACCTGCAAAACCTTGCCCGATTGCTTTAAATTTCCATTCACCGTTATGACGATAAATTTCACCAAAAACCATTGCTGTTTCGGTGCTCATATCTTCAGAAAGATCAAAACGAGCAATTTCATTGTTATCGGCTTGATTTACAACACGAATAAATGCATTTGAAACCATTCCAAAGTTTTGATTTCTGGCGGCTGCATCATGAATTGTTACGGCAACTGAAATTTTTGTGACTTCTTGAGGCACTTTATCAAGGGAAACTTTAATAACTTCATCATCTCCATCGCCTTCACCGGTTAAATTATCTCCGGTATGTTCAACAGAGCCGTCAGTAGAAAGCAAGTTATTATAAAAAAGAAAATCGGAATCACTTCTTACTTTTCCATCTTCTTTCAATAAAAATGCACTGCTGTCCAAGTCAAATCCACTACCGTCAGTGCTTCGTATATCCCAACCTAAACCAACTAAAATATCTTTCAATCCGGGAGCTTCTTTACTTAAAGAAACATTACCGCCTTTGGAAAGAGAAACAGCCATCTGAATCCTCCTAAAATGTTAAAATTGTTTTAATTCCTAATTTACCTTAAACAAATTAATTCATTTAAAAAAAATTTAAAGCAAATATGGCATACAAAAAAAATAAAACGGAAAAATCGGCTAAAAAAGTATAATAATTTCAGATAAAATTACTATTTTGACTGTGACAACAGCCAACCACTGTCCAGACATAAATACAATTTAATTAAATTGTTAAATTCCTAAACAAGCGTACTTTCAAAAAGTTGACATCAATGACAAATTTAAAATGTATACTGATTAAATCAGTGCTTTCACAAAAAGACATTGACTTCAGTCAATACAATCAAAATCAAGAATATGTGCATTTATTGCACAATAACTACTTGCCTAAAATTTTTTAGACGTATAGCAAAACAGCTGCACTGCAATAAGCGATGTAAAAACAGCAAAGTGTGGATTATCTCGAAAATTAAGAAAACACAAATCAATCTCTGTTTCCTTAAAATAAATTTAATATGGAATTCCGACTTAAACTTATTTAGAGCTTATCTTTGAATAAGTTATTATATAATTAATCAACTTTATGACTAATGTCAAGTTTTTTATTATTTGCTGACAAAATGTGATTTAATCAGTGTTTCCCATGATTTTATATTTAACTTGACGATAAGTTTTTTATAGGTTAAATATTTCTAATATTGAGATTTTTGTAAACTAAAAATCCTTATAAATCAGGCCGGTATGTTTTTCACCACTTTTACTGTCTAAACGCTGTGTTAAAAACAATAAACAAATACAACTTCTAATGCAACTACTGATTAAATCAGTACTTCTTATCAAAATATACTAAACCTTTAAATATATCTTCATAAATATTCATAATAATTGAATTATATGATTAATATTTAAATTTTTTTATTTATTGAATATGCTCATTCGCTTAGTTTAAAATAAGTCGAAAAAGCAATTTTAATGTATGCTTTAATAAATCTATCATTCTAATTATGATAAATTTATTAAATTAAGATAATTATAACCATGTGCAGTGGTTTATCAGAATATTATCGTTAAATTTTAAATTTTTAAGCAGTATCAAAAAAAGATGAACATACTTTGAGGAAGTATATTTACCGTACAGAACCGAAAAGAATGTAAAATCTAGTACAGATAGTGCTAAAAACATTATTTTACAACAATATCTGAATAAAAATCATTGTAAATGAGGGTAGAATGGCTTTTAAAAATTATCAAGTTATAGTTTTTGATGAAAAGACAGGACGTCGCAAATCTTTACGGTTTCGTAATTTTTATTTTGTGGTGATGTTACTTATTATTGGCGTGCTTATGGTCGGAAATGTTTTTTTGGGAAAACATTTCTTAGAAACTCAGCACCTAAATAATGAATTAAATATTGCCTATAAAAAGTTAGATAATATGAATTCAAACCTTGTATCATTGGTTTCAGAACTTGATACATTAAAAGAAGATATTTATCGTATTCGTCAATTTGACAGTAAATTGAAAATTTTAGTTGGTGATAACTATCCTGAAAGTGAAGGCATGGGAACAGGAGGAATTTCTTCCTTTGATTTAAATTTAGTGCCTTTGCATCGCCAAGAATTGGCAACTAAAAAAATTCACTCTTTTATTGCCGACTTGAAAAAAGAAATACAATTGGAAGAAATTATGCAACAGGATCTAATGCTTTATATTAAAGATAGTTCCAATAAACTTGCTGCCACTCCTTCCCTTTGGCCCGTACTTGGCGGAACCCTAACTTCAAAATTTGGAATGAGAAAATCACCTTTTACCGGAGTTTCTCGTTTACATAAAGGCATTGATATTGCTGCCCCCATCGGAACACCAATCATTGCACCTGCCGACGGTAAAGTTATCTTTTCCGGCAACGATGGTGCGTATGGTATCAGCCTCGAGATAGATCATGGGCATGGAATTGTCACAAGGTATGCTCACCTTAGTAAAAGTTTAGTCAAAAAAGGTGATACTGTGACACGAAATAGCAAAATTGCTGCCGTTGGCAATACAGGTAGATCAACAGGGCCACATTTACACTATGAAGTTAATATTAATGGTGTACCAACAAATCCAATGGCTTATATTATCAAAGACTAATTCAACTGAGAGATTATTGTGATTAACATTCTTGACTTTGCCCTTTTTAGAGTAATTAATGACTATGCCAGACTACCAATATTTGATTTAATATTTCCTTTTTTATCAACTATTTGGGTGTTTCCGTCTTTTGTATTAATTCTATTGGTATTATTTGCTGTTTTTTGTAAAAAAGTTTATGGTGAGTTTTTTTGGAGATTAATGGCATTAAGCCTTTTATTTACTCTGACCATCTGTATTTCAGATTTTGGTTCAAAGTTTTTAAAAAACCACTATGAAAGATTAAGACCAATTGAAACTTTGCCCCATATTGTTTATTTCGATACCAATTTAAAAGCATGGTATAATACCGAAGAAACTATTGTCAGCACACCGGATGAAAATGCCGAAAAAAGCCCCTCAATAGTTAAAAAACCATTAAAAAACAGTGATGGATCTGAAGAAACTTTAGAAGGATCAAATTCTAAAACAAATCCTTTAAACGCTTCCGAGTCACCTGAAAAAACTCTTGAAACAAAAGATGATGCAAATCTTCTTGCAGATAACTTAGATCAAACCATTGATGATAAAATCATGGAAGAAGTCGACAGTGATAACCATAAATCAGACATAGAAACAGGACAAACTATTGAGAATATTTCAGTATTAAAATATAATTTTAAAACTTATGACAAACAAGAATTAGCTGAAATTTTGAACAATACAGGTTTTTCAATTCCATCAAGTATGGCTTCCAATTTTATGGCTGTTGTTTTAATTATATCCTTATTGTTGCCTCGCACTACTCCTTGGATTTACTTAATCCCAATTGTCATGGGTTGGATAAAAGTTTATTGTGGTTATAGTTTCCCTCTTGATATTATCATGGGTTGGATTTGGGGTATTGTAAGCGTAGCCATTGCTTGGCTTATTTGTGAATTTATTTTTAGAAAATTTTCAAAAACTAAGAAATTAAATTATTTAAATGATTAATAAGTAAACTAAATAATTTTTCACTTACTATTCATAAAAGGGAAAACAATTTTTATTCTAAAAGTTGATTTCCCTTTTAACTATAAATAGTCTATTATAAAACATGGTAACTAGTGGCTGATAAAAATAGTTATCATGTTTTTCAGCATAGACAAAACTAAGCGCTGAGCCATGAAATTAGAAAATAATATTAATGATTTTGACATGTTAAATTTATCAGACAGTAATTTACTTTCTGATGATAAGAATTTAACCAATTCATTAAATAATCTTAATACTGACCTTTCTAATCAAAAAAATAATAATTCCAATAATGATAATTCCAGTGATGAAACAAATAGTTCTGAACAAACAAACAAAGTTGCTTTGGGAAATATTTTTGAACTGGCCAAAAAACAAAATGCTTTGCCTAAATCTTTAAATTCAGAACAAAATACAAATAATCAATCCGCTTATTTTGGCAAAGAAAATTATTATGACAGTAATGACACTGAAATTACAAACCTAGAAGTTTTACTTGAAGATCAAACGACTTCGGAAGATTTTGAAGTCTTGCAAAATTTTGGCAGTATAATTATCCCTCAAAATGTAGAACAAATATTTAAAGATAATAATAACAACTTAGATGTTTTTAATAATACTTCTGAAAAAACACCTCCCCCCCAAAGAACTACCTTGGACTATGATTCGGTTATTTTAAATAGTCATGCCATTGAAAGGCTTATGCAATCTGAAAAATCCAATGCGAATATTGAATATGATGAGCTTTTATCATCTGCTATGTCACCTGAGCATATTTCATATATGGTAAAGGATAAAAACAGTGTTCTGACTCATTCACCGTTTTCACGGCGCAGAAGACGTGGTATAAACCCTTATATGGATAATTCAGCAAATTCCAGCCTTGAACAGTTATTATCCCATATACATTTACCAGCAGACAGTTTAGCGGAATCATCAGAAAATATAACAAAATACTCTGAACCTAAACCCAGTTTTAATGAAAATTCCTTTGATTTTATAAAAGGTCAAGAGCATTTTAACAACTATATGACAGGACTTGGACTTGGTTTTAATGCCATGCCAATGAACGAAATTCTAAATATTCCTAAAAAGAATGATTACAAATTTGAAGAATTTTTAGATTATAGTCAAAATTCCAATGATTACCAAATAGGATATTCAGCCACAAAACTTGAAGTAAATCTAGCAAATAATACTGATATATTAAATATCGAACATTCTGACTTTCCGGACTATTTGCAAGGATTTCGTTATGAAAATATGGTTCCACATGAATTTTTTAAATTTTATATTGACCCTGAACATTCTAAAAATTCTGTAATGTGGGATCATAATGATGACTTAAATTGCGAATTATTAACAGCTAATTATTCTGATTTTCAAGCAAATTTTGATTTATGGGAAAATTTTGATTTAGAACATGATTGGATTGATTTGACCTTTGCCCTTGCTGATAATTATACCATAGATGTTTTTGAAGGCGATTTTACATCATCAATCATAATAAAAAATGCTAATGAACAAATTGTACAAGGGATTACAATTAATAATAAACATATTACCTATGAATTAGTTCAATCTATGCAAGAGCATATTACAAATCCATACTCAAGTGACCTCCTATCATTTGGAAAACGTTTTGGAATTTTTTCTGTGGACAGTAAAGAATCATGGTTTAGTGGCAAGGTTGCAAAATTGGGCATAATCGAATTTGTTGATGCCCAAAACAAAATAAATACACTTCAAAATAAAATTGATGTAAAAGAAAATAATGTGGTTTCTGACAATAGTTCCGTTAAAAAATATCTAAATAACAGAGGTTTCACAGAGAATAATGTTGAAAATTTGACAATTCTTGGAATCACTTTATAAATTATTTCTCCATATGTCCAAAAAGTTGACACACACAAGATAATATTTTGAAATAATACAACTTAATTTCTGGCACTAAAATTGCATAAATTTAAATAAATTTTTAAATTTATGCATTTTTTTTTACATAAATGCATTACATCAAATTTATTTAAATAATAATTGTGCAGAGGTTAATGTTATGATAAAAAACACTATTAGTATATCCCAGCCATTACATTCACTTACATATAATGAATATATGAGTGGTAATGCACAAAATCAGAAAACATTAATGAATTCACCAACGAATAATAATCAAAATATTTTAGACGAAATTGGTTTTGCAACTGAATTAAGATCTCATAATACAGTTTCTGCCCTAATGAATTTAAATGAAAATCCCATGCAATCAACATTACAAGAAAAAAGCACAAGAGTTTCAGGAGATAAAATCATTTCCATACCATCTACTCCAATGATGTCACTTAAAAATGTAAATAGGGATACAAGTCTAAGTATTGAAAAAAATCTTTCAAATGCCATCGTTATGGCCGATAAAAATGAAATCACAATGGCAAAAGAAAAAAAACATGGAGTTGAAATTAAAAATATTCGTGCCTTTGACCTTGATGGACGTTCACTAAGTATTTTATCCAGAATTTCAGAAAAAAATCGTGAAATTCCACAACTGCCAAGTTTTGAAGTAAAGGAAAGCACCAGTGGATTATTGGAAAAAGTAGTAGTTAAAAACACCGTTTCTGAAGTTAAAAAAGATATTTTGCCTGATGATCTTCCCAAAGAATTTCCAACAAAACAACTTGGTGAACTAAGTGCCGTTTATGAGTCTGCAAAACAAGGTAGCAAAGCCATTGGATATGACAGAACAGGTGGAACCTCCTATGGAACTTACCAAATTGCCTCTAAAACAGGTACTTTTGAACGCTTTTTAAATTTCTTGGATGATAAGTCACCCGAATGGGCAGAGAAGCTGAGAAATGCAGGGAGTGCGAATTCAGGGGGCAGATATGGTGATGTTCCTAAAATGTGGAAAAGTTTGGTTGATGAAAATCCTGAAAAAATGAAATATTTGGAACATGCTTTTATTATTGACAGCCATTATGCTCCTGTAGAAAAATTTGTAACTGAAAATTGGCAGGGGCAAGTTTCAAATGCTTTAAAAGAAGTTATTTTTAGCACTGCCGTTCAACATGGTTCGGAAGGAGCAAAAAAAGTATTTAGTCAAGCCTTTGCAGACACAAAAGCCTATCAAGATGTTCAATCAACAGAAATCAATGATGATTACCATATTGATGCACAATCAGAACTAATTAAAAATGTCTATGCCCACAGAAAAAATAAATTTGGCTCTTCTACTGCCCAAGTTCAAGAAGCTACAAGACAAAGATTTATACATGAACAAGGACAAGCCCTGAAAATGCTGGGATAATGTCCGGATTGATGGGAAACCAAGCACGTGATTCCGGATTGAGGGGGAACATTTTTTTGAAAAAAATTAGTTTTCCCCCCTCAAAAAACAAAAATTATCCGAAAAAATGATTATTTAATTAAATTTATTTTTGTATTCAATAACTTTTTTCACATAATTTTGTGTTTCTTTAAATGGTGGAATACCATTATACCGTTCAACATTATAAGGACCGGCATTATAGGCTGCCAAAGCCAATTCTTCGCTTTGAAACTTATCAAATTGCTCTTTTAAATATGAGACTCCTGCCATAATATTATCTTCCGGATCATTAGCATCCTTTAGACCCAAGTATTTTTGAGTTTGTGGAATAATTTGCATAAGTCCTTGTGCACCTTTATGAGACATGGCATAAGGTAAAAAATTTGACTCAATTTTAATCACAGCTATTATAAGTGCAGGGTTTAACTTATATTTTTCTGAAGCCCTAATTATAATATCATAATAAGGCAAAATTTTTTCATAATCACTTTGAGGGATTTTATCTTCAAACTCTTCAATATCATTAAAAATTATGGAAAGATCAGGAAGTTTTTGATTGGAGCCTGGATTGATTATTAAATAGTGAGAATAGGATGACAAAGAATAAACGTCAATATTGTCAATCAAATTAATATTTTTATTATTTTCAGTGTCTTGAAAATTTTTATTTTTTAGTTCTTCTTTATTTTCACTAATATTTTTTTGTTCATCATTATTTATTTTTTCAAAAACAATAAGTGGACTTTGCTTTTCAAAGGTATTTTGTAAACGTACTATATTAGTATTTTCTTGTTTGGTTAACGGTTTAAGCTTAGTTGGCTCTAGGATTTCAACTGAATATGTGTGTGATAGAATCTCTGCTTTAGCCAATGATAAAAAAAGACAGAAAGTTAAAACTGTAAAAAAAATTATATATTTAATTTTATTTCCCATAAACACTTTTTACTTATTATTAACTACAGAAAAATAGAGATCCACAATATTGCTTTTATCTAAATAAGTATATTGATAGTTTCTTGTTATATTTTTTATAAAATGAACTCCAAGTCCACCTATTGGGCGTGAATTAACATCAAGACTTAGATTTGGAATTGGTGCCTCAGAGAATGGATCAAATTTTATCCCCCAATCTCGAATAGTAATTTTTAAACATTCTTCTAATTCATAATTTACAATTTCTTTACATATCTCAATTTCACAATCTTCTATCTTATTTCCGTTTTCGTCTAAATAAGCATATTTAAAAATATTTACTAGTAGCTCTTCCATGACAAGCTCAATTTTTAACCGTATTGAGTTATAACTTTCCGGAATATTATTAAATATAAAGTCATAAGCTTTTTTTAAAGATCCTAACTTAGCCGGAATTATAATTTTATGCATTTTACCCCCAGCCACACACATAAATCTAATTAGTAAAAACAAATAGTTATATAATATTAAAAAATTATTTCAACCACATTGTATCACGATTTTTTAATTATCATAATTAAATTAAAAATGATTTATAAATTATTTTTTTAAATTCATTTAAATTAGTGTGTTAGCAACACGATTAAGCCAATGTACTCATTATTTCATCAATATTATTCCCTATCAATAAGATAGAATTAAACCCTGAAATTTTGAAAACTTCTTCAACCATTTCTTTTAAAGAACAAAAGCCTATTTTTCCTCCCTTTGTACGGCTTAATTTTTCCATTATTAAAATACCTCTAAGCCCTGCAGAACTTATATATTCAAGTTCAGATAAATCTACAGCTATTTTCAAAAATCCTTCTTCAAGCTTTGTTCGACACACATCTTCAAAACTGGCTACTGTTGTTGCATCCATTCTCCCTTGAAGTTTAATTATAGTAATGCCTTGTTTTTCATCAGCTGTAATTTCCATTATTTTCCAACCTTTGTTATAAAATTTTATAAACCTAAAAATAAATTGTATTGATTACAAAATACTGCCAATTTTTATTGATAACTGAGGAGTAATCCTTGACTTATTTTCAACCAACCATCTAAAGTAACAAATAAAAGTAGTTTAAAAGGTAAAGAAATTGTCATTGGAGAAACCATCATCATACCCATTGCCAATAAAATATTAGAAATAATTAAATCAATAGCAATAAATGGTAAATATAATAAAAATCCAATTTGAAATGCTTTTGTAAGCTCTGAAATAGTAAAAGCGGGCACTAAAATTAATAAATTATCTTTAGTTATAAACTCTTGCTCACTGGCCGGCCATACCCTTTTTGCTGTACTTAAAAAAGCTTGAATTATTTGAGGATCTGTATTTTGTTCTAAAAAAGTCCTAAATGGCAGTGAAACAGGCTCGGCCATGCTGACTATTTCACTGGGGGAAATATTTTCAGAAACTTGAAACTTTGAGGCAAGATCAAACGTTTCTTTTGCAACAGGTGCCATAATAAAAATTGTTAAAACCATAGCTAATCCATTCATAACCATGGCAGGTGGTATTTGTTGCACACCAAGTGCATTGCGTATCAGAGAAGTAACAACAATTATTTTTACATAAGACGTTGTCATCATAAGCAAAAATGGGGCAAGACCTAAAATAGCCATACCAGCCATAAAATATAGAGGATTTACTCCTGTCATTATCTGCCTGCCTTAAGTCATAATTTCCATAAGAAAAAATTTTTTCAAAAAATGTTTATGGTTCACTATTTTAATCACTGCTTCCACAAATAGTTCATTGACGAAAGTCAATCCAACCAAAACCAAGAATATGTACAATTCACTTTATCCGCTAAAAAATTGATTTTTATCATTTTTGCAAAATAAACCAAGGTAAACATTGCAAAACGTGATTTGTTATCTCAAAAATTTACGAAAACACGATTAATCAGCGCTTCCTTAGCCACCAATTTCTGTAACTTGAACACCTAGCATACTATCCATTTCAATCAGTCTGCCCTTTCCAATGGCCTTTCCATTCACTCTCAAAGTTATCGGTGAATTTTTATCCACACCCATGGCAAATGTATAACCGGTAGTAATATTTTTTATATCTGACAAATTTAATACTCGTCTTTCCAATTCAAAAGTAAGTAATGACTCAAATTCATTTACAATGTTTTTAAACTCTTGTGATTCATTTTGTGACGCTTCATTAACATCTTCAGACAAATCCTGCTTGTTCTCTAAATTTTCTGTATTATTTTCCATACTTACTCCATTTTTATTTAATAGACTAATATTTTTAGATTTAACTTGTAAACTATTTTCAACTATAGCTAAATTTTCATTTACCGAACAAAATGTAAATGCTTGGCTATTTATATTTATTACATTTTCCTGAATAACTTGGGAAACACTTTTTTCTAAATTAATATCAATTTGAACTTCCAGTTTTATTTTAGGATTATTGTCTCTAAAATAATAGTCATCAGGCAAAATAATATCACCAACCTGTAATGACAAAATTTCTTTTTTTGGCAGCATAACATATCCACTTTCAAAAGAAACCAAATATGGAATGTCTTTTTTTTCAAAATCAAAAGAATAATTGCTTTTCACAGGCAATAAATTTAATTTATCAATAATTTTATTTAATTCCATCCTTATTGGAATAAAAATATCAATATAAAAGGGTGAATTTTCGTTAGAAAATTTTTCATGCTTAAACTTTATGGGAATTTTACAATAAGGTTTATCTTTTGAGAGTAATAATTCATCAAAGAATTTTTGTATTTTTTCTGCCGTTAATGCTTCATCTTTAATAACATCTTCAGATAAATTATCATCAATAAAAAAACTATTATTAATTTTCACATTGCTTTGAAATTGATTTGATAAAAAATTAATATAAGGCTCAAACATACTTTCACAAAGAGCTTGTTTCAAACCCAAAGGTAAAACCATATCTTCTTTATTTTCGATTTCATCAAAAACAGAATGATTATATATAAAATCATCTGATTGAAATGCAAAATAACA
The DNA here is from genome assembly GCA_964369835.1 of uncultured Mailhella sp. Taxonomy (GTDB): domain Bacteria; phylum Desulfobacterota; class Desulfovibrionia; order Desulfovibrionales; family Desulfovibrionaceae; genus Taurinivorans. The sequence continues at coordinate 34,363 of CAYJGE010000004.1, read as the reverse complement.
CTCTTGATTACCTATCAGAATGGAAAAAAAGGAAGTATACTTCACTGAATAAGGAAATTTAATGGGGATTATTTCACCTTTAATTCCATCAACATTTATTTCCATGGGATTTTGTCTGGTAAAAAGAATATTATTAATTAGTATTTCTAAAAGTGAAACCTTAGGCAAACTATATGGGGGATAAGTAGCTACCATATATTAATCCTCTATTGAAATAAATTGTAAAATATTTTCTCTTAAAACTTTTAATCTATTACTTAAAAACTTGCAAGAATATAAAATATAAGAAATTAATCTTCGTCATCATTATTATTATTATAGGCTTGATAAGTACTTGACTGCCTATTGCCATCAGGATGTTCTCCACTACTTGAAGTATCTCCTGATTCCACATTAACCCTTACATTGTTTTCATTTTTTTCTAAAAGGGCTCTTAAATCATGCTGACCTTGAACAAGAGTTTGAAACGAATTTACATTATTACTTGTTAATGTAACATTAAGATTACCTTGTAAATCTCGAGAAATTTTTATCTCAGTATCAGGCAAAACATCTCTGCTTAATGTAAGCCTAACTTCTTGAGAATCTGCATCAGGACTTGACACTAAAATTGTTTGAACAAGTTTTTCATTTATTTCAGCAGGTTTTGGGGCTTGAACTTCTGCCTTTGCATCAACTTTCATGGCATTACTAAAAATACTGTCAAGGGGATTGGACATATTTGCAAAAGGATTTTGTCCTTCTTGATTACCACTTTTTTGATTATATTTTGATAAATCGAAACCATCATCATCACCCTTGGTTAATGATTTTTGAAAATCATCAACATCAGTATCATCAACTTTTTGACTTGTATTTTCAGTTTTTGAAGATTTACTTTGATTTGCTTGTTGATTTTGAATTCGGTTATAATCTGACTGGATAAAACTTGACATAAATTCCCCCTTTATTATGTTCTAAAAAGAATACAAACACATAATATAATAATATTTAAATTAACAATAATTTTAAATTTCTTCAATTTCGTCCATAACTTTTGGTTTAAAATCTTCCATTTCTACATCTTCCAATCTGGCTTCTTCTTTTTTTACAAGTTCTTTCCAAATATCTTGATGAGCTAAAATTTTACTTGTTTCTTTTTGAGCATTTAAAAGAGCTTCTTTTGCATTTTGAATTGCTTCCTCTTTCCTGATTACTACTTGTTTTGCTTTTTCAATATCTTCTTCCAAGGAAATTTCTTTAATTTTTAAGTCTGCAATGGATTGTTTCATTTTTTCAAGTTCTTCCATGGTACAAACATTGCCCAAAATTTCATCATAACGTCTATCTTCTTCCGCTAAACGCCATGCAATATATTCCTCAAGTTTTTTTTCACATTTAATTACAAATTCCTCTGCCTCTTGTTTCTCTCGTTTTGCTGTATTTAAATCTTTTTTGGCATTATCTTCACGATAATACCGCACATTTAATAAGGATTGCAAAGGATATATTTGTTTTGCCATTAAGAAATAACCTTTTGTAAGTCAGCAAGGGTGTCTTGATACTCTGATCTTTCATCAAGCCCTTGCTTTAAAAAATTATTAATCAATTGTACTTTTTGAATTGCTTCATCTGCTTCTTTATCAGAACCCTTTTTATACTCACCGATTTGGACAAGCAATTCAACTTCTGCATATTTAGCCAAAATTTGTCTTAATCTTTGAGCATTTTGCTTATGCTCTTTTGGAACAATAGCATTCATTACCCGACTTACACTGGCTTGAACATCAATGGCAGGATAATGATTTGCAGCCGCTAATTTTCTTGATAAAATAATATGCCCATCTAAAATTGACCTTGTTTCGTCAGCAATGGGTTCAGTCATATCATCACCCTCTACCAAAACAGTATAAAGAGCTGTAATTGAACCTTTATCTGAATTTCCTGCTCTTTCCATAAGTTTTGGCAGAGTAGAAAAAACTGATGGCGGAAAACCACGCCTTGTGGGTGGCTCGCCGGCTGCCAAACCAATTTCACGCTGTGCACGACCAAAACGTGTTACCGAATCCATCATCAGCAAAACTTTCTTTTGTTGGTCTCGAAAATATTCTGCAATTGAAGTGGCTGTGTAGGCAGCTTTTAATCTTTCCATACTGGATCTATCGGAAGTTGAAACAACCAGTACAGCTTTTTTTCTCCCCTCTTCTCCCAAATCGTGTTCAATAAACTCTCTAACTTCACGTCCACGTTCACCAATCAATGCCAATACACATATATCAGCAGAACAATTTTTTATTATGCTTGATAGTAGTGTACTTTTACCACCACCTGCCGCGGCGAAAATTCCCATTCTTTGACCTTCACCACAGGTTAAAACACCATCTAACACCCTAAGCCCAAGTGAAATTGGCTTATCAATTATTTTTCTTGTCATAGCATTTGGTGGATCGGCATAAACAGGATAATATTTTCTGGGAGTTAATGGAACTCCTCCATCAATAGGATTTCCAAGCCCATCAAGAACACGCCCAAGCAAACATTCACCAACCGGAATGGAGTGAATTTTACCGGTGGGAATAACCTCCGTGGCCGGTGAAATACCCTGCAAATCCCCAAGTGGAGTCAATAAAGCAACTTGTTTTATAAAACCGACAACCTCAGCTTTCAATTCCCAATTTTCCCAAGGATTACGTAAAATACAAAGCTCACCAACTTTTACACCGGGAACAACAGCTCTGATTATAGTACCAACAACTTGTTCTACCCTACCCCGAACTTCCACGGGATTAGTATTTTGAACAACTTCTTGTAATAATGAACCAATATATTCAAATGCCATACAAAATCCTTTAAAAATTAAATAATCGTGTCTGAATTATCAATTTTGGGTAAAACTTTTTTAAAAAACTTTTCACCCACCCCAAGGGCTTACGCATCTTAATTGAAACAGCAATTTTAATTTATAACATATTGACATGTCACTATTTTTTACACTAAAACTTTTATATTTTTCATATAAAAAACATTTATTAAATAACAATATAACTATTTTGATTTATTAATATTTTTATTTAATATCTAAAATCAAAAATTATCCATAATTAAATTTTTTGAAAACCAAAATGGCGTGGCCTCAACCCCTTTTCAAAAACTTTTAATATTAAAAATTAGTTATAAATTATAAATTATAAATTAGCCGAACAATAGGGTCTTAGTTTTGAATTTTAGAGACAAATGCTTGTTTCAAAGCAGTTAATTGAGTTTCCAAGCTGGCATCAATCACACCCAAATCACTTTCCAAGACACATGAAGTCGGTTTCAGTCTTTGATCGGCAATAATATCAATAAAACCACTTTTTTTATTTTGAATCATCAATGATAAGGCTTCCCTGAGGGGTTTTTCATCATCAGGACAAACTCTAATCAGAATTTTTTGTTGATTTCTGACAGTATTAAGCGCTTGCCTAACAATACCAACCACTAATTCTTCCCTACTAAACTCACCCAAAACTTTTTCAATGGAACTGCTGACAACGTCTACCAATGTCTTTTCTATATTTTCAATAAACTCAACTGAGGATAAAACTGTTTCAATTATTTTTTCAGCATGTTCAAGTTTACCCTCCATCACTCCGTCCATATAGCCTTGTGTCTTTTGTTCTTCATAAACAGCTTCTGCATCTTTTATGATTTTTGATGCGTTTTCTTTTGCAGTATCTAAAACTTCATTGCTTTCAATTAATTTTAGATAATCAGAAGCTTTAATAACTTTAGAGCCGGCAACAGGCTGAATTTTATTTTCTATTAATTGAAATATGGTACCCATAAGTCTTTAAGCTCCTTCACAGCAATTTTTTGAATATTATACCAAATATATTTTTTAATTTCAGATGGAGGATTATTAAAGTCTGAAAATAAAGTTTCACATTCTTTTTTTTCAATTCCATATTCTAGGGCAAAATCATAAAGCAAAGTTTCTAGTCTTTGTTTCAAATATTCAGGCCAATGCTCACATAGAATATAAAGAGCTGAAAGACCATTTAATATTATTTTTTGAACCAAGACCTTATCACTACTCAAAGAATAAAAAATTTTAAAAAACTTACTTTCTTTATTAATCATAAAATTTGCACGCATCAGAGCAAATTCATATAAATTTTCACCAAGTTCATTTTTTATTTTTTTAACTTCTTCTTGCAATATTATTTTCGATAAAACATCTGCATTTAAAGTCACACCAAAATATAAAGCCAATTGCTTTATAGCTTCAGGTTCAAATAAAATAATTCTTTTGGTATTTTCTGTAAAATCCCAATATGTAATATGATTTTTTCTTACTTTATATCTTTCTTTCACAGCCTTTATTTTTGCAAGAGATGTTAAGTCAGCTCCCTTTTCCTTTAATTGCAAAATATTTTCAGAAAATTTAATTTCAGGATCACAAGCATTAAATAAACAGATTTTTTGCAAAAGTATAGGTTTTCTTTGTAAAATTTCACTAAAAAAACTTTTGTTCATTATACAACCTCTGGCATGTCATTCACAATTAAAAGATAAATCACATTTTTTACCCAAGAAAGAATATAAATTTTAATTTATATATATTGAAAGTAATATTAATTATTTGTTTTTAATAATATTAACTTTCGTATTCATCAGTTTTTTCAACTTTTTTTGGTGTTAATAATATCAATACCACTCTGATCAGATACACTAATGCCCCAAGGCCCGTAATGCCGAGTAAAATTAAAATATAGAGAGAATTACCTGTTGATTGAAGAACTATTTCTAAAATACTTGGTGACTCAACCATAGGAATACTTACAACTTCCCTTGCCGGCATTAAGGTAATTGAAATTGAGTCAGGGCTTAAATCCGGCACAGATTTTGCTGCCATATCTCTTAGCTGAGGTATATAGTTTGATATTGTGGAATCAGGTGTATGACGTATAAAAATTGAAGCAGATGGTTCTGTAACAACTTCATTTGCCTGGTTTTTTACTCCAAGAACAATATGAACCCTTGAAGTTAATACTCCGTCCATTCGTGATATGGTATCTGATAATTCTTGAGATATGGCATAAGCCATTCGAGCATTTTCTTCAGATGCAGAAGCTATCATACTCTCGCCTGAAAAAATTGTTCCCAAATTTTCGTAAGTATCACCCGGTAAATTATTATTATTTAATATATCTAAAGCTTGAACCAGCTTGCTTTCATCAACTAAAACTGTAAACCCTGCTTTTCCTGCCGAAACTTTTGAAGCAGAAATACCATTTTTTAATAAAGTAGCCAACATGGTATTGGCTTCCTTTTCACTAAGACCTTGATAAAGGTCTATTTCGCAAGCTGATAAGAAAATTGACATTACAAAAAGCAAAAAGTAGTTTCTTATCCTTAACATAACATTAGTTTTAGTTTTCACATTAGCCTTATCAATTAATTCAAATTTACAATTTTTGTTCATTATTTTCACCTAAAATAGTTTACGCTGAAAATCATCTTTTGATTTTTAAATCACACTGACTTTTATAGCCTTATGAAATACCAAAAGCAAGTTTTAGTTTTTTCTACGCCATTTATTTCAATTTATATCGCTATTTTAAAAATAATAACTTAAATCAAAATATTTAATCCATGTTATTGTTGTTTTAAAACCTGATCAATACCTTGTGCTGCTTGTGTACTGACTTTATTACCACTTTTAACATAATAGCTAAACATGGCTGTTAAATATTGGGCTCTATATAATTCAGCGGCAGAAATATTACCGGAGCTAATATTTTTCATAATATGCTGAATTTCATCTAAAATTTCACCTGAATCCATTTCACTTGAATTCTTTTGCTCTGCTGAATTTTCAATTTTTTGATTATTTTCTACTTTTAAAAAATCTTCATTATTGTTAATATTTTTATCATTTAAATTAAGATTCAATTCACTTGCTTGATCAGATTGATTAACCTTTTCAAATTGTATCAAATCACCGTCAGCATTAACATTATTAATTGCATTTGAATTTTCTTTCTCGCCAAATGATAAGGAAGAACTTTTATCAACTTGAAGAGAATTTCCATTTAAATCCAAACCCTCAAGTGCCATTTCAAATTCTTTAACCAATTCCGCTTGGGGAACTCCGGTCGGCCCCAAACTTTTTAGTTCAGCTCCGGGCGAGTTTCCCATTTTCTCAAGGGCATCTAAAAGTTTTGATGTTTGAGAAGAAAAAGAAGAAAATTCCATATCTTATCCTTATAAACTTACTAATAATAAGTCGGCTGCCAATTTTCCGGCTTCTGTTGTTGTATCTGCACTAAGTGGTTTTAATAATTCATGGGCAAGTTCTTTTTCTTTAGCCAAAAGATAACAAAGACCAAGCATTACTTTTGCATCAATATCCATATCATTTTCACCGATAATTTCTGTCAATAAATTTTTTGCATTATCAAAATCATCAACAACAATATGACTAAAGGCCAAACTGATTTTGGCAGGTGTAAAATTAGGCTTTGAGGCTAAAATAGATTCATATATAACTCTTGCATCAAAAACATATCCATGGTGACAACCTACATTGGCTACATCAATAAGACGTTCTACTTGTTTCTCGCTAAACATGACTTCTCCTTAAATTATAAATTGCACCAAAATCTACAAGAATAGATTTAAATCTATTCTTGTAGATTAAGGCATGTTATACTAAATTTATATACAACTATAATATAAAAAATAAAATTAACCGGCTCTTTGCGCAATACTTTTTAGAGAATCGGACAAGCTTTTTGTAATGGTAGACAAAGATTCAAGCATAGCATTGTATTGTCCCATTTTAAACTGAATGGCAAGCATATCTTCAGGGCTTACTTCTTCTTGAGCCATAATTGTTTCCATTTCTGTTTGCAATTCTTTACCTTTGCTTGCAATTTCGTCCATACCATGATTAAATAATTTTCCTAAATCTACACCTGGGGTAACTGAATTAGACATCATAAACTCCTTATAACTTATTTTGTTATTATAATATATTAATTTTAAAATTTTTCTAAAATACGTTCAGCAGCCAAGACTGCATCATATCCACATTTAATTTTTTCCATTTCATCAGGCATAAGCCCACTGTCCATTTGTTTTTTTAAATCATACTTTAAATTTATTATTTCATCTTTTACTGCGTTTGTAGATTGATGATTTTCTAAAAGATCTGACACTGAAGTAAAAATTTCCATTTAAATAACCTCTCTTTCATAAATTATTTTAATCTATATGTTGTTTTAATACCATTTTTATCCAAAATCAGTTCTTGCATGTTAATATTCATTAAAGTATATCCTCCCGGTAAAACTCCACCCTCAAAAACTCTTTGGCCTGAATTAATTACTACAAATCTGATAGGTTCTAAAGTTACACTGGTTACTGAAAAATCAGTAATCAAATTAGACTGTTGAACTTGCAAATCTGAACCTTGGGAAAAGGTTTGAGTATTCAAAAAACTAAAATCACTTACATCATTACTTTGTTCAAACCCTTGTTGATCATACAAGTTTAGTACATTTCCGCCCATGTCAGATCCCACATTTTCATTAATAGTTTGATTAGAATTACTAATGCTTTGAACAGGTTCATTTACTTTGTTTATGTTAGCTAGTAAATTTGTGGAAAGTGGTAATATATCAACAATCAAAGGGATATTTTGCTCCAAACTTATGCTCTCAAAAATTTTACCTATTTGTGCCTTTTGTTCTGATTTTAAATCTCCTTTAACACTGATGGTTCCTGGTAAATACTGTAATTGAATGAAACCTAAATCTGCTTTATTAATAAGCGGTGCCAATATGTTTTGCATGTCTTTTGCAAACAAAACTTCATATACCACATTACGTTTTTTTATGGACGGTAAATTATCATCAATATATTTTTGAATGTATACCAAAGTTAATTCATCTTTCAAGTAAGAAGATATTTTAACTTCATTTTTACTTTCATCAAAATTCACATAAGGATAAAAACCCTGCCCATTATAAGCTGACTTAATTGCATTTGCCAAATCATCTTGAACTTCCACATCAAGATAAACTGGGAAATGCAAACTTTGTGCCATCTTTAGGAGTTCTAAACGCTCTTGGTCATCTTTTACTATTCCTTGCAACCTCAATTCACCGTTTTTTTCAACAATTTCGATATGAGCAAAACCGGCTTCACTTACATTTTTTTTCAATATATCTAAATTGTTATCATTGGATATATAGGTATCATTTATGGTTATGCTAAAGGCAGCAATTAAAATAATAACCATAAGAATCACAACAAATTTTTCAAATCTACTCTTTCTCTTAGCTTGTTTTTCTTTAAGCTTTGCTAAATTACTTTCATGATCGGCCTGTTCACCGCCAATACTATTTGCACCCAGAGCAACATCATTGTCATCTTTATTTGCAAAGGCTTCGCCGCCTTCATTCACAACTGAGTTAGTTATGCCTGCTGTTGGCAATTTATTTTGTAATTCGGAACTGACAAGCTCAATAACATTATTAATTAACCCAAAGTCAGAAAAGGCAAAACAGGTTTGCCCTATATAATAAGGCTTTCCTGCTTCTAAAACAGAACCATCTTCAACTTTTGCTCCAAGGTAAATCAAAAAACTATCAAGATTTGTGACTCTTACTTCAACTTTTCCATCATTACTTTCAGCATCTGCTTTTCGAGGACTCACTGACAGCTGAATATGACGAGTGTTAATACTAGAATCATTAAGTATAATATCAGCAGAATCATCCTTACCAATAATATAAGTTCCTTCGGGTAAACTAATTTCTGCACCCAAATGAACGCCTGAAAAAATACGTAATGTTAAAATATTATTTTTCATATTAGCTAATTACCTTGAGGGTTTTTATAATTATCGGCATCTGTTCTCTTTCTTGCACATCCTGAACCTTGCTGTTTTTTTTCAGGTATTCTTGGTTCATAATGGGCTTGAGTCGGAGAACGACTAAAGGACTTATCATCAATATGTGTGGGGAGATTTGGTGATTGATTATATCTGATTATGCGAGGGGTAATTAAAATCAACCTTTCCATTTGTTGGGTATTTTTAGTTTTCTTTTTAAATAAGTTTCCAAAAATCGGAATATTTTTTACTCCGGGCACACCGGACTCACCATCAGTATTCTGTTCATAGTAATATCCACCAAGCAATAGACTTTGACCCTCGGTAACAATGGCTTGAGTATTGATTTTGGTTTGTTTAATAGGTGGAATTGCAAGAGTTCCTTGCGTGGTGGTAGTACCTGAATCACCTTGATTATCTTCGACATTTACAACAAGTTTTATGGAATTCAAGCCATTTTCTTCTTTAATAATATGGGGAGTAACTTTAAGCACTGTACCGGCTGCAACTTCAAATAAGTCACTGCTTTCACCGTCTGCACCTTGAATGGGAATATAATAAGTGCTGATATTTTCTAAAGAAGCTTGAACATTATCTATGGTTAAAACAGAAGGACGACCTAAAACTCTGGCGTCCCCATTGGTTTCAAGAGCAGAAATTCTGGCCAAGAAAAAATCTGCTCCAAAGGTATAAATGGTAGATAAACTTAAGCCGGCACCGGCAAGTGTTCCGGCAGTTGCATTTCCGGCCGGAAATGTTCCTTGCGTGTAGGAGGATTCACCTGAGCCACTAACATCACCACCTTCAAAATTACCTTGAAAATCAACTCCGAGATCCCTTGAAAAATTGGAATTTATATCAACAATGGCGGCATGAATTTCCACAAGTTCTACAGGTTTATCAAGATCTTCAATAACTTTTTTATAAAAGGGCATACGATAGGCGGCATCATTGATTATGACGGCATTTACCCTTGAATCTGCCATAATATTTACAATATGAGCCGGCTGTTGTTGCTGCTGTTGTTGCTGATTTTGATCTTGAGTTTGTTGTTGCTGTTGACCAACGGACGCAAGTCCTTGACCACGCAAACCGGCAATACTGGCTTGATGTTGAACCACATTTGAAGGGCTACTTGTTACCCCAAGAACCATGGAACGTAAAATACTGGCAACACCGGGAACCGTGACGGTTTGATTCATACTTGATAAGGATATATCATCGGCCCAAGCATGTTTTAACGGAAAAACTTCCATAACAATATTTGTTGTTTGGGCTTCTTCAAAGGAAATGGCAGCTTGTGAAATTTGAGTTAAATATTCAGGAGGACCGCTTATGGTAATCATGCTATCATTTTTACCAAATTTTGGCATAAGATCCGGCGAAAAAACATTTGCATCTTTTAGCATATTAAACATGCGTTCTGCCGACATGGCTTTGGGAGAAATAAAAGCCCTCACACTTTCAGATTCATTATAAAAATAAATTGTATTATCAAGGCGATACCAATTAACCCCAAAGGCGGCATTCATACCTTTTAAAAATTCCAATGGATCCATATTGGTAAATCGACCGCTAAGCTCTCCAACCACCAAAGGACTAATATAAACTTTATAACTTTGAGATCTGGCAAATTGAGTTAAAACAAAAGATAATTGTTGTTTTTCAGCATAAAAAGTAAATGTTTTATTAAAAACAGGGGGTACAGCATAAGACTTTACTGCAAACATAAATGACATACATAACGATAATATTAATATTTTAACAACAGAAAGTTTGTGCATAACTACCTATTTCTTTGTTTTAAATTGTAATTATAAAATTATTCCATTTGGCCAAGTCATTTAAAAAATTTTTGGCCTGATCTACTATTTCCATTTCGGACAATAAGCTTACGTCTAAATGCAACATGAACTTATTATCTGTAATTGATAGCACGGAATTATTTTTTTTGCAAGTTCCAAAACTCCGTTTTGCACATTTTTCTATCATGCTTTTGGCGGTATATTCATCATACGGAATTTCCTTCAGGTAACTAAAAAAAAATATTTTCATTCCATCAGGGGAATGAATATTAAATACCATATTGTCACTTAATTCAAAAGTTATAATTTGCTCATCATTGGGCACAGCCTTATCCCACCCTGCTTTATCACAAATAGCATTGGCAACATCTTGTAAACGCATAATAATTTCTCCCAAATATCTTATCAAAAATACAGCACATAACAATTCACCGAAAAAAGCAATTTTAATGCTTCTTTCGGTAATTTTATGAAATTTTAAGTTTATATTTTACTTATTTAATCTTAATTTTCCAACAGTTATATCAAATTATCCCCAAAGATTTTATCCAATAATTTTAGTTCTTGTTTGATTCACATTTTGCTGAATGGCATCTTGAGTTTGTAAAGCTTTTTGAATTATTTCTTTAAAAGCGTCTTCTGAAGATTTTAAAGTATCTATCATTGCTCTGAGGCCTTCGATATCGGCATCAAGATTTTTAATGTTTGCGTCCATAAAACCTGTAATGCCTTGAGTCAAACCACCAATCATTTGGTTAGCTCCACCCATCGTTGAATTAAAAGACTGGATTTTAGAATTTAGCAACATATCGGCGTTCGCACGAGCACCCTGTTCAAGTCCACTATTCGCCTTCACTCCCGCTGTTGTCATACTGGCTGATCCTACGCCTTGCCCAATGGTCATTGCACCGCTTACCACGCCCATTACTATATTTGTAATGGCTTTAGCTCTCATTTCATCAGCTTGATCACGCATTTTGCCAACAATCATTTCAGATTGTGCAAATCTTAATTGGGAATTTTGAGCTCTTTGTTCTGAACTGAATTCTGCAATAAATGCCATCATACTTGCCCCCATGGAAGGCACACCGCTAAAAACAGTTCCCGCTGTATTTGTAAAGTCAAAACTCATATTTAATACTTCATTGGATCTTTGTGCTTCAGGAGATGGAAGTCTTGGTATACTTTCGGAACCTATACCTTGTATTCCAAAACCACTGACTGAAGGTGGCAATGAGGTTACGGCTGTAGTGCCTTGGCTTGTTCCCTGTATTCTTGTATCATCTTGAATATATGGATTATTTTGATTTTGTCCTATTGAACCTACTGACATATTATTACCTTTATCACCTTATATTATATTAAATCTACTTTTACTTTTAAGCAAAGGATGGGGTTGTGGTTAAAATTGCTGTATTTGTTTGATTACAATTGTCTACGATTTCAGATACATCTTGCAATAATTCATTGGCTCTTTCCATTTTTGCTTCAAGTAAAGCTTTTTCATTATCAATTGCTTGTTGTAAACGTTCTAAAATCGCTTCCAATTCCTTTTGTGTAGCTTGACTGTCGGCAATTTTATAATCCATAACAGAACCGGCAATTTGAGCTGAACCAAGGGCAACAGTATTTATTCCATTGGCAATATTCATGATTTTTTGAGCTGTATTTAACACTTCAATTGTTTTGCTGGCAGCCTGTAAGGCTGAATTTCCCATAGTAGCAGCCCCTGATGCAAATGAAGCACCACATGAAACTGCAATGGTAGCAACTGAAAATGCCAATTGCATGCCCATACCAAACCATGCTGCATCTTCTTCGCTCATTCCCATACATTTACCAAGCTCGGTAAAACCTGCCATCATACTAACCTTTCCATCAGAAGCTAAACTCATAACGGAGTCCACAACAGCTATAGCAGCCATTACACCACCTGCAATCAACAATGGATTACAAGTAATGGCACCTACAGCAATGGTTGCGGCTGCGGCAATGGCTCCGATTATGGTTCCTATGACTTGGAAAGCTTTTAAAAACCCATTTAAAACTTTCTTTTTATCCATTTCTTCAAGTTGTTTGGCAAGTTCTTCAAGTTCTTGGGCATTAGTTTCTTTTACTTCTTTGGCTTTGGCTTCAAGATTATTAATACCTTCTTGACAAGAAATTTTTCTTTGATCAAAACCAATGGCATCAACCAAAGTTTCAAGAGAAAGAGCTCCTGAGCTTGGAATTACAAGGGCTGGCAAATCCTCACCAAAACTTATTGTAAGCAAAGGATCATTCTTTCCCGGCAAACCGCCTGTCGCTGTATTTGGGTTAATATTTCCTGAATTTAAAACATTATTTAGATTATTTATAGTTTCTATAAGACTTGAATAATCATTATTATTGTTATTTATTGAACTCATTTTATACTCCTGACTATCCAACTAGTTATCTGTTTTTACAATGGCTTCGAAAAATTCTTCGGCCTTAACTTTATAATTTTTATATTCTTCATTATTATTTGTATCAAGTTCAGCTGCAATCCCCAAAGCTTTTAAGGCACTTTCCTTGTCTCCCATGCGCAAATAACAATGAGCAGAATAGAACAATGGAATAGGGCTTTTCATACCTACAACCATACCTGCAAAATTATAGGCATCAACGGCGGCGGCATATTCTTCCAAAGCTTGTTTGCAACCGGCAAGTCCCATCCAATACCTGTATTCATTATGTTTATATACACAAAGAGCTCTAAAAATTATTTCTGAATTTTTATAATCCTGTGATACATAGAAATTATATGCCAAACCATATAGGCTTTCTAAAAGTTCGGGATTCATATTATATGTTTCACTAAAAGTAGGATTGGTTCTCAGTGCGTCAATAATATCTGTTAATTCAACATTATTATTTGAAGTTTGATTTTCTTGCATTTTTAACCTCTATAGTTTATACCGTTATATTTATGAATTTGATTTTACTCTTTTCCCACTTTTTCCAAAGCAATCAATAATTGTTCAGCTTTTTCTTTACATTTCTTATGCTCAACATTATTTTCATCACCCATAATAGCCAAGGCTTTTAAAGAGTCTATGGCACTTTCAATATTTCCCAGTTTCAAAAAGCATTGGGCGGCATGATAAAAAGGAATAGGATTTTTCAATGTGGTGGCTATACCTGCCTGAGCATATAAGTCAATGGCTTCTTTATATTTTTTTGTTGCCTGCGAACAACCTGCCAAGCCCATCAAATACTTATAATTCTTACTTTGAAGAAAGCATAAATATTTAAAAAGTTTCTCAGCTTGCTCATAATCATGAACATTATAAAAATTATATGCCACAGCATAAACACCCTCTAGGGCTTCAGGATTCATATTTAAAAGATCGCCAACTGTAAGTCCCAAATAAGCACCTTTCAATATTTCTACAATATCTTCTTCAGAAAATGGAAATTTTTCAGCTTCTGCTACTTGCATGTTATACCTCAATTGCTAAAAATGTTAATATCTAAAATCTTCTGCTAAAACGATTAATTTAGCCATACTGAAAACACAATTTTTGTTTTCAGGTATTTGCAATTAATTTAATCTTATAACACCTTGTCTGCGTGAAGGTTTTGGGCTGCCTCCTGATGAAGCCGGTTTTGCTCTCATGCTTCTGACATTGCCTGCTTCCTTGGCAGCTGCATTGGCTGCCAAAAGAGCTTCTTGCAATTCCTCGGGAACATTACCGTTTTTAATATCATTCATGGTTTCTAAAATTTCAGCATCACTGACATTCATAACTTTTTTTGCTTCATCATACTGACCTTTCATTCTTGAAAATTCATCAGTCAACATTTCAAATTCCCTGTTCATTTTCTCAAAATCCATAAATACTCCCAAAATATTGTATAAAAAGGTTAACGAGTTGCAATTGACTGCAAGGTTTGATTAGAGTCGGAAATAGCCTTATTGGCACCTTGCAAGAAGGAATTAAATTGTCCCATGAAATCTTGCAAATAAACCATGTCGGTTTGAGTTGAAGTTCCGAGTTGTTCTTGATAATTGGTTAATGATTTTATATTATAATCCCATTCGCCATGACTATGAGTATTGTACGTGCCGGTTAAGTCGAATGAAAGTCCTTTTTCTTTGTAAAAGTCTATCATCTCTTGCGGCATTGTTGTGGCACTTGAATTTTTAGCAGCTTCCTGTAGAGCTCTTGCATCTTCAATCATTGCAGCCACAGCTTTTTGCTCTTCTTGAGTTGCTTTAATCTTTTCCATATAATCTTCGGCTTGCCCTTTACAAATTTCAGCTTGGGCCAATTGTAATTTGGCATACATCATTTGAATACTGCCTGAAGGACCTAAATCTATACCTGCTGAAATATTGCGAATACTATCTGAACTACCTACTGAGTTTGACATAAAAATTTCTCCCTGTTTTATAATATAATTTTTTATTGTAATTTACAAAAGTTAATTTTACTTATGCATATATCATGCCAAAAACATAAAAACACATAACTATTTATAATTACAGAATTTTACATTGTAACCTTTCATTTATTTTATATTTTACAATACCTGATGACAACATTGTTGCCACCCGGTCTTACTCTATCTTCTGTTTGCTCCATCCAAGAAAGATCTAAATTCACCAATGGTTTCAGCCATATTCACAACAGAATTATATACATTCTGCAAAAGACCTATTTTATAACTATCAAAGTCTTGTTTTGTCCCAGTTAAATTTAGACCAATATCAAAACTTAAATTATTTGCTAAAACAGATTGAATAAAATCACCACTTATTTTAGATTCACCATTAGTTTGGTTTGCATAACTTTGAAGAGTTGAAACTAAATTTTCTACCGATGCATTTTTATTAGAATCTTTTTTATAATCAAGATCATTTAGTAAGTCATTACGCATCTTGACAATTTCACCATAGTTCTCAAAAAATGCATCATCATATTCACTTTCTAACCAACCAAGGCGATTAGACAAATCAGTATCAAATCTAGACTGAATTTCATTCATAGAATGAAAAACATCTTTTAAACTTGTCATATTTACCTGTTTATCATTAATAACCATATTCATAACTTTCTCAAGATCAGCCATCATTTGTCTATTTTTTTCCCCATCAATCTGACCAAGATCATTAAACGCTATTTCCAGACCATGTCGATTATAAAATTCTGCTATATCATTTGGTATATCTTGCTTTGTTCCTTTAGATGATGCTAATTTACTTATCTGAGAAAAAATTTCACCGGTTAATTTTTTTTCGTTCTGTAATTCTTCAAGTGATAAATCTTTATACTTTATCGCATCTTGAGCAAGTTCTAAATTTACAAAAGAACTTAAAGTATTAACTGATGGTATAAAGGGGGCTAAATTTTCTAGCTTTTTATCAAGATCTTTTTCGTATTTTTTTAAATTTTCTATCACCTTATCAACATCCAAAAAATTATCTTTTACCCCACCACTAAAACAACCACGATTATTTAAATATACATAAAAATGATGCGGAAGATCTTCTACTTTATCAAATCGATAATTTTCCTCTAATCCTTTAATTGCTTTTTGAATACCGGTCTTATCTGCCAACATAATTTGTGCGTCTATGGAATTTAATCGATTCATTGCAACTTCAACTGTATCAACAGAAATAATATCAGACTTTATAAGTAAATCTCGATATATTTCTAAACCCTCAAGATTATATTGTAGCTCAGATCTATTATGTATGTTATCAGCACTTCTGGCATCATTCGGTATTCCACCTTTTGAAGTTAAATCAAAAGGAATATTCCTTTTAATAACAAAATCTTTGAATGCACCAGATAATTCATAAGCAGAATTATCTTTATTAATAACATTTTCAATTTCATCAATTAGTTTATTTACAAAATTAAGTTCTGACCTGTAGAAATCAATATCTTTTTTTAAGTCGATTGCCTTATCTTGATGAATGCTTGCTTCAGCAATGCCAAATGCTTTATCAAGATTTCTAAGATCTTCAGAGCTTTTAAAAGTAAAATCTTCAAAAGATACATTACTCGCTCCATTAGACTGATTAATATTATTAATATCTCCCATAACTGCTCCTTAATTTTAGCAAATCAATATATTGTATTTATCTAAAAATTTTATCATTTATGTTTTACTAAAAATATTTAATCCAATTTCCAATACACTCTATTTAGTCCACTTTTGAAAAACTTTTTTAAACTAAAATTTATAAGCAAATTACACATTATACACTTATTTAAGACAAGTTTTTTATATTATTTTTTCTTATTTTATATTTTACAACACCGAATGACAACATTGTTGCCACCCGGTCTTACTCTATCTTCTGTTTGCTCCATCCAAGAAAGATCTAAATTCACCAATGGTTTCAGCCATTTCAAAAAGTGAATTTCTGGCAGATACACCAACTTCTCTTTGATAATTTTTGAGAGCATCAATATTTTTATCCCAACTACTTGCGCTGCTATAATAGTCATCTGTCCAAAATGAATGATGACCTTTAATGGGAATATCACGATCTTCAAAGAATTTTTCCATGGCTTCGGGCATTTCAACAGGTCTGCCTGTTCTTCTGGCGTCTTCAAAAAGAGCTGTTGCATCACTTATCATTTGTTCACATAAAATTTGGTCAGCCGCCCTTTGAACGCTACTCAAATTAAGAAGATTGCCCATCATCAAATTTACATAAGAAAAATCTGATTTAATCGGATTATCCAAATGCCTGTCATATTCGTGCAAGGCCGTTAAAAAATCATCAACTTTCATATCTTCTTTATAGGGTAAATTCCTACTTCTGATAAAATCACGCATTTCATCGGAAACTTCAAAAATTTTACCAAGCAGTGCAAACTCAGCTTGCATTGCCAAAACATCTTTTAGCATATTGGCAGTTAAATTTTTATCAATTTGATTTTGTACCATGTTCATTACTCCAAAAATATTGAACATTTGACTCATTTCAATGGGATCGCTTTCCATGGCAATTTCTAAATTACCTTGGTATTGACGAAGTGCATTAATATTGTTTTGCCAATCAAAGGCTCCATGGGTTTCAAAATCCCCCGACATATCCATTCTAATGCCACGAGAATTAAAAAAGTCAATCATTTCTTCAGGCATTTCAGTTTGACGTCCTGTTCTTATGGATTCTTCCTGCAATAAAATGGCTCTGTCTATCATATTATTTGTTGCATGTTGTTCAATCATATTTTGAGTATAACTCAAACTACTCATGTTAATCATATTTTGCATACTGCTTTGCATGGCAGTAAAAGGATTGGCAAGCTCAACTTGACTTTGATAATTAAGTAAGGAATTAATATTATTTTCCCATTCATGGGGTTTATGCAAAGTATCATTACCTCTGGTATCAAAGCTTATTCCTCTGGCTTCAAAAAATTCCACCATATGAGGAGGCATATGGGTCATACCTGTTTTTTCGGCTTCTGCCTGCCAATATTTTGCTTCAATAATCATTTGCCTGCAAAGTTGCTCTTCCATCATATTGCCAAGCATACCGGTTGAAAGGGTGGCCGCACTTGCCGCAAGCATGGTTTGACCTTGATACTGTGCCAAGGCATTGATATTTGTTTGCCATTCGGTGGTATTATGCAAATCATCATTGCCATAAGTATCAAAATGTATTCCCCTATCTTCAAAAAACTGTACCATATGGGGAGGCATATAACTTGAACCTTTTCCTTGAGCTTCTGCTTGCAGTGCCAAGGCTTCTTCCATCATTTGAGCACAAAGTTGTTGCTCAATCATATTATTAACCATGGCCAAGGAGGATAAAGAGCTAGTTGTATTCATCATAAAAGGAAAAAGACTGGCATTTTTCACATCAAGCATGGTATTATAATCTTTTAATTCGTTAATTATACCTTCAATACCTCTGTCAGTTTCAAACCTACGCACATCAATCCCTCTGGCTTCACAAAAAGCTTCAATTTCAGCAGGAATTTTGTTAAAATAGCCGTGTCTGTCTTGCATACTTTCCAAAGCAGAGATTACACCAAGGACAGCTGTTTTTTCAGCCATATTATTCATCATTTGCAAGGAAGCAAACATATTCATGCCACCCATCAAGTTTGAAACACTTGAAAAAGATGTCAGTAAAAGCATTTGTTTATACTGCATCAAATTATCAAGGTTAAAACTCCACTCGGTGGGATTATGCTTATTGTCGGCAGATTGGACAGTTCCATATTTACCGCCATCTGAAAATAAATCAAAAGGAATTCCCCTTGTTTCAAAAAAAGCACGCATATCGGAAGGCATTTCGGAATAGCCCTTAATTCCACCGGCTTGATTTTGTAAATCCAAAGCCTTTTTAATCATTTCATCACAAGTGGCAAGTTCAATTTTAAACTCAATCAATTTATCCATGGTTTCATTGGCTTTATCCTTATTGAGCTGGGCTTGCATCATGTTAAATGCTGCAAACATCATTTCCACACCGCCTGACATATCCAAATTTATCGAATTCAATAAGCCCATGACATTGCGAACATTATCATTATTGTCTATACTGCTTACCATATTATTTTCTCCATATATACGCCATAAATGTTTACAGCAAAAACTATTATCTTTCTATTTTTATTATATTGTGTTTAGAAAATTTAAAAAACTTTCTAAACACATCTTTATAGCAATTTCGCTTGACATTTATACAATATCAAACTCATGAAAGCACTTCTACTCATTATAATTTTATAATGAAATTGCTATATTATCCCACACACAAATCAATAAATTAAACACGCATGGCGCCTTGGCGAGATTTACGAGTACTTGCATTATTATTGGCAGAATTCAAAATGGCCTTTCTGGCTTCGCCGGCTTTTTTGGCATCTAACTTAGATTGTTCAATGCTTTCTTGCAAATCCTTTGGGATATTACCACTTTCAATTTCTTTTCTTTTTTCGGCAATAAATTCATCACTGAAATTATTATCTTTCTTTTGAGCTTCATATTGGACATTAAGTTTTGATAATTCTTCACTAAGCATTTCAATTTCTTTATCAAGTTCCGCTAAATTCATATAATACTCCTTAATTGGTATAAAATATATTCAAAATGGTTTTATTCAAAAAAATTATTGAAATAACAGGACAGTTAAAATTAACGAGTAACAATTGCTTGCAAGGTTTGGTTAGAGTCTGAAACAGCCTTATTGGCACCTTGTAAGAATGAATTGTATTGCCCCATGAAATCTTGCAAATAAACCATATCTGTTTGGGTTGAGGTACCAAGCTGTTCTTGATAGTTGGTCAATGATTTGATATTATAATCCCACTCTTCTTTATTATGTTTATCATCATTACCATCTTTATCCCATGAAAGCCCTTTACTTTCAAAATAAGCCTTAAGCTCACCATCTAAATATGTACAATCACCATTTGCATCGGCTTCACTTTGTTTTGCTCTGGCAAGCTCAATCATTTTGGCACATTCTTTTTGCTCTTCTTGAGTTGCTTTAATTTTTTCCATATAGCTTTCAGCCTGTCCCTTACAAATTTCTGCTTGAGCCAATTGTAAAGCTGCATATAACATTTGAATACTACCTGAAGGTCCTAAATCAATACTTGCTGAAATATCACGAATGCTATTTGATCCATCAACGGTTGTCATAAAAAACTCCTTTTTTGTTTTTATTTTAATGAATTTTATTTGTTATTGTTTAGGTGATAGTATGCAAAACAAATGCCAATTATAAAAAATATAATAAAATAAAATAATTATACAAGGTTTACTACAGTATATATAGAAAGAAAAATAGTTTTTGAGAATATTTTTGGAAATATTTTGGGAGAGTGTGCCAACATAGTTGGCTAATTAATAATCAGAAAAAATAATAAGGTTTGTTTTTTTTATTTGCAATTAAAAACTTTTAATATATAGTATTACAAGAGAAAAAAAAATGCAAGCATAAATTTATTTAGTAATAAAAACATATTATTTACTATTTTCCATTAATTTAATATTATAAACCATTTAATTTAATTTTTTATGGTTCTGCGAACACCATTACATGTAAACGCATTTAATAATTTTATAAATACAAATTTATCTCTATAAAAAACTATTCTTTCAGGATTATTCATTATACCTATCCACTTCTTATTGGTATATTTTTTGCATAAATCATTATTATAACCTTTTAGCCACAAGGATTTAATATGCCAATCGATTTTTCAGTAAATAGTGCAAGTATGCAACAAGCCTTTTCAAGCACAGTTCAAAATGCAGCCTCTGTTTTAACCGGCTCACTAATGGGACAGGCAGCAAAGGTTGTCCAGTCTCCTCAATCTTTACTGGCATCTGCCGCTGAGGAATTAACTTTTTCCGTTGACACCACAGATGAATTTGAACTTGAAGACAGAAAGCAAAGAAGTAAGGTTTTAGATTCCTTTGCACAAAGAGTTGAACTTTATAAAGAATTAATGCATAAAGCAGGTAAAAGCGAAGAAGTTGAACACTTTAAAAAGAGTTTAATGGCCGGTGAAGCAAAAAACGGGGCTTTAGAAGAAGCAACAAGACGCTTTCCTGATCCATCTGATGCCTATGCAGCCTTGGCCGAAGCTTTGGCGGAGTTTGAAGCCGATCCAAGTTGCCCAAAAGCAGTCATAGAAGATATCAAGTCAGCCATGGCAGAACTTGAAAAAACCAAGGGTAATGAAATCAGAGCAGGTATCCTTGGAGCAACCGAATCTTTAAACCACCCTGATTTAGGTAATAGTGACACACTCAGGGATTTATATCGTGATACGATTTGTGACTTTGAGGATTCCTTGGCTGTTTTCAAACATATTCTTGATAAATATGGCGATGTAAGTTTTGATAAGGCGATGACATTTTTATTTAATACTATCAGCGTAGATATAGATAGTGACATACCAAGCATGGAAAAAACCCACTTGGAAAATGTTCATAATAACTTGGGCCATGTAAGACTGTTGCAAAGTACACATACTTTATGTGAAAACCTTTTAACTCGTTGGGAAAAAGTTCATGAACAAACAAATTGCCCATTAAAAAGCATGGAGCTTTTGGGTGACATGATTCAACTTGGCAAGGAAAGATTTTTGGGAACAATGCATATTGATGCCATTTCCAAAAAAGCCAAACCTCCTGACATTGAACTTGAAGTGTTGTTCCTGCAAGAACTTTTAACTGCATGCCGAAATATTCCACCCCGTGTATTTGGCTCCGAACAAGAATATGGGAAAGTCATTGAAGCGGTACAAACTTCAGTGGACAATGCCATTACAAGGGAAGATGAATGGCTGGCAAGTCTTGATTGATAGAAAACCGCTTCAATGGGCGTGAATACGCCTCCCGTAGGGAAAGGCGCAGGAAAAATCACATTTTTTCCAAGCCTTTAGCTTGATTGAATAAATCAAGCGTCATTTGTGAGGTTGGCGGTACAAACTTCAGTGGACAATGCCATTACAAGGGAAGATGAATGGCTGGCAAGTCTTGATTGATAGAAAACCGCTTCAATGGGCGTGAATACGCCTCCCGTAGGGAAAGGCGCAGGAAAAATCACATTTTTTCCAAGCCTTTAGCTTGATTGAATAAATCAAGCGTCATTTGTGAGGTTGGCGGTACAAACTTCAGTGGACAATGCCATTACAAGGGAAGATGAATGTCTGGCAAGTCTTGATTGATAAAAAACCGCACAGGGTTTTCAAAGGGGATTATCCCCTTTGACGGAGGGCTTGGGAGGCAGAGCCTCCCAAAAAGCTGTGCGAATAATTATGGCAGAGCCTCCCAAAAATTGTGCCAATAATTAAGGCAGAGCCTCCCAAAAAGCTGTGCGAATATGATAAGACAGAAACTCTAAATTTTGCAAAAAAAGGAATTTAATAATGTTAGAGCGTGAAATATATGAATTTGGAAAAAGATTAGGCATGGACGGATTAGCACTGAATGATCAAGGTTTAGTGGTAATAGACATTGATAATTTAGGACGTCTACATTTAGAAAAGGCCGAAAATAAGGATATTTTGTTTATTTATTTAAGCTTGCCCTATGAAAGCTATAATGATATTATTCCACGAAAAGTTTTGGAAATTTGTTCTTATCTTAATGGCCATCCTATTCCAATCAGTGGTGGAGTTTATGATAATTGGGTTTCATTATTGTCAGAGCAGGACTCAAATAAGATAAATGCGTCCAATATTGAAAACATTGTTCGTTATCTGGCTTCACTTTTAGAACAAATTTTTGAATAGCAATAAAAATAAAAGGAAATAATTATGAGTAATATAAATTTATTTGACTCGACACTTGGAATTCAAAACATTTTAAATGAAACAAATTATGATAATTTACCACAGGCCAAACAAATAGCAGCTTCAATTATACGTGAAGCCGGCATGGAAAATATTTATGAAGCAAAGGATTTTAAAAAACTGGTTGAAAACTTGGTTTGTCCAAGTGTCGGTGACGGTGAAATTTTAAAACCATATAATTTTTCAAGGGCGTTAACATCACTTGCCGACGGTTTAAAAAACACAAGCAATTATAATGTGCAAGACTTCTTAAAAAATGATCTTTTTCCACTTTTAGAGAATGAAGATTTATTAAGAACTTATTGTGGATTAATGGTTAGCGGTTAATTTACACTTTATAAATTAGCGTATATAATTCTTTAATATAACTTGACATACTAAAATGAGGAAAAACCATGGATCAATTGGATAAAAATCAAAAAACAACATTAGAAGTGCTTGCCTATTTATTTTTACGCATGAATCTATGGGATAAGGCCGAAAGAACATATTTAACACTTTTAGAACTAACTAAAAATGAAAAACCAAATTATAATTC
This sequence comes from uncultured Mailhella sp., assembly GCA_964369835.1. GTDB lineage: Bacteria > Desulfobacterota > Desulfovibrionia > Desulfovibrionales > Desulfovibrionaceae > Taurinivorans. The sequence continues at coordinate 10,843 of CAYJGE010000004.1, read as the reverse complement.
TTTAATTGCTTTATCCTCTATTTACATTGAAAAAAAGGAATATAATAAAGCTTTACAATATATAAATGAAGCATTACAGTTTATTCCTATTTCATCAAAAAATGCTTCTGCCTATTTGTTAAAAGCTAAAGCATTATGGTTGGAAAATAGATATGAAGAGGCAAAACAAGCTGTTGAAGAGTTTACTTATCTTATATCCCCAAAAGGTTAAATAAATGAGTTATTTCGCTAAAGCAAACAAAGTTGTTGGGGCCATTGTTCGTCATAATGATATTAACATGGTCTTTTTATTGGTTACTGTTATTGCTCTTATGATTATGCCCATACCGACATGGTTGGTGGACGTATTAATCGGAGTCAATATGGCGCTTTCTTTTTTAATGCTAATGATGTCAATGTATGTCAAAAATGCCCTGGAATTTTCATCATTTCCAACCATGTTATTATTTACAACCCTGTTCAGAGTTGGATTAAATATCACAACAACAAGATTGATTCTTTTACAAGCTGATGCCGGTGAAATCATTTTTACCTTTGGAGAATTTGCACTTGGTGGCAATTTTGTTGTTGGTGCTGTTGTATTTTTGATTTTAACCATTGTTCAATTTTTAGTTATTGCAAAAGGAGCAGAAAGGGTTGCTGAAGTTGGTGCCAGATTTACCCTTGACGCCATGCCGGGTAAACAAATGTCCATTGATGCTGACATGAGAGCCGGTGTTATTGATATGGAAGAAGCCCAATCACGCCGTGAAAAAGTTAGCCAAGAAAGCCAAATGTTTGGTGCCATGGATGGTGCCATGAAGTTTGTTAAGGGCGACAGTATTGCCGGTATGATTATAGCCGTTGTCAACATTATTGGCGGCACAGTAATCGGGGTCACTCAAAATGGCATGACAGGCGGTGAAGCCTTGCAAGTTTATGGAATTTTAACCGTTGGTGACGGACTTGTTTCTCAAATTCCATCATTAATTATTTCCATTTCTGCCGGTATATTGATTACTCGCTCAGGTGATAGTGCCGATAACGTCGGTGCCTTGGTAGGCGGACAGTTTTTTGCCCAGCCAAAAGCCTTGCTCATGGCAGGTGGTTTAGTTTTTGCATTTGCTCTTGTGCCCGGCTTTCCTAAATTACAATTATTTGTTGTGGCATTTTTCATTTTGGGAGTTGGCTATATTTTGAAAAAGCTTGCCGATAAACCTGAAACAACGGATTCAAAGGCCGAACTTTCAAAATCAATAGCAGCCACAGCCAAACAAAAGCCAAAAACCAAACAAAGCGCAGCAGCCAGCCATGATGAATTTGTGCCTACAGTACCTATTATTTTGGATATTTCTGAAAATCTGGAAACTAGCATGAATTATGATACCTTGAATGAAGAACTGGTCAATTTGCGCAGAACATTATATTTTGAATTGGGAGTTCCATTCCCCGGTATTAACATTCGCCCTGATTCACGCATGGAAGGTATTTCCTATATATTAAACTTAAATGAAGTGCCCATGTCCAGAGGATATTTTGAAAAGGATAAATTATTAATCAGAGATACTGTTGAAAATTTAAATGTTTTGGAAATCCCATATGAAGAGGGTGAAGACTTCTTACCAAATATAAAATCCCTTTGGGCGAGTAAAAGCTTGCAATCCAAGCTTGATAAACTTGGCATAAACTATATGACCCATGCCAGAATTTTAGCCTACCACTTATCATTGCTTTTATCCCGTCATGCTTCAACATTTTTAGGAATGCAGGAAGCAAAATATCTTTTGGATAAAATGGAAGAAAAAGCGCCGGACTTGGTACGTGAAGCAACAAGATTACTTCCTGTACAAAAAATAGCCGAAATTTTTCAGCGTTTAGTACAAGAACAAGTTTCAATCAGAGATTTACGCAGTATTTTGGAAGCTCTTATTGAGTGGGCACCAAAAGAAAAAGAAACAATTATGCTGACAGAATATGTAAGAAGTGCCCTAAAACGCCAAATCAGCTATATGTATTCAAAAGGGCATAATATGCTACCTGTAATTTTGATGGATCCAACAGTTGAAGAAACCATCAGAAAAGCAATCAGACAAACATCAGCAGGAGCTTTCCTTGCTCTTGATCCGGACACAACCCAACGCTTTACCCAAGCTGTCAGAAATGCTGTCGGTAATAATTTGCAAAGCTCACAAAAAATGGTGTTTATGGCCTCAATGGATATCAGACGTTATATCAGGAAATTAATTGAAACAGATTTTTATGATTTACCTGTAATTGCTTATCAAGAATTGACTCCTGAAATATCTGTCCAGCCTTTAAATAGAATTAAATTATAATAATTGCTAGGAAATAATATGGAACTTACAGCCATAAACTATGCTGCTCAATGTTTATACTTAGTGCTAATTCTGTCAATGCCACCCATTGTTGTGGCATCCATAATTGGTATCTTGCTAAGTTTAATCCAAGCAATTACCCAATTACAGGAACAAACCCTCACATTTGGGGTAAAACTAATTTGTGTTATAGTCACCTTGTTTATGCTCGGTGGTTGGTTAAGTGGTGAATTATTTTCCTTTTCCTTTGAAATTTTTGAAAAATTTTATTTAATATAAGGAAGCACACGTCAATCCGTTTTTGTGTTTTTTGATGGGGAAAACCACGTTTTTTTGAACTAATCCATGACGCTTAGTCTCACTTTGTTCGACATAAGCTGGGTGAGTTTCCCCCCTCAAACGTAAGCAATCGCTTCCCCCTTTCCTTAAAAACAAACTTATCTAACATATTGTTTTATAAATGTTTTTAAAAAATAGATTTAAAATAATTATTTTTTTTTGAAAGTAAATTTCACAAGCGGATTGACGTGTAAGGAAGCATTATTTATTAAAGGTAAAGCAGAAAAACATGAATTTAGATTTTTTAATCGAACAACTAAATATTACAGATCATTTTCTGGCTGTCATTCTTGGATTACCAAGAATCTTCATGATTTTTCAAACTTCGCCATTTTTGGGTGGAGCAATTGTAACCGGATCTTTAAGAATGACAGTTGCTCTTGCCTGCTACATCATAGTACATCCAATGGTTTATGCAAGCTTACCAAGCCAAGATATGGGTTTTAGCTATTCAAGTGTCGGCTTTTATAGTGCCATACTATTAAAAGAAACATTAATTGGGGTTCTCTTAGGCCTATTTTCAGGTATTTTATTTTGGTCTGTTCAAGGGGCAGGATTTTTTATCGATAACCAAAGAGGAGCGAGCCAAGCCATGGGCGCCGACCCTCTTTCCAGTGAGCAAACCACACCTTTGGGTTCATTTTTGTTTCAATGTATAGTCTATATATTTTTCGTTGGCGGTGCATTTATGGTATTTCTTGAACTTATTTATACCACTTACGAATTTTGGCCCATCATGTCCTTGGTTCCCCTAGAATTATTTAGCCATCATAATTTTCCTCTTTTATTTGCCTCTCAAGTTTCATTTTTAATGACACTGATTATCTTACTTTCGGGGCCAATTGTTATGGCTTGCCTACTAACCGATATTTCACTTGGTTTAATGAACAGATTCGCGCCACAACTTAACGTTTATGTCTTGGCCATGCCAATAAAAAGTGGTGTTGCTTCATTTTTACTGATTTTTTATTTTGGGATTTTGCTTAATGAAGTAATACCTATGTTTCATTATCTTATTGATACTGTATACGATATAAGAGATATTGATAAATAATTTAACAAAGTCAGAGAATTTTTATGAGTGATAAAACCGAACAGCCCACGCCCAAGCGAATCAGAGAATCGCGAGAAAAAGGTGATATTTGTAAAAGCCAAGATATTCCTATTGCTCTGTCTGTTGCCGGTCTTACTGTTTATATTATTTTAATGGGACCGCATATTTTTAAGCAAATGGTACTTATGACTGAAATTCCAATGCATTTCATGCATAAACCATTTGAAGAAGTAGTTCAAATTTGTACCCAATCTGTGCTTGATATCATGCTTGGAATTATTTATCCCATTGTTTTTTTTGTAATGGGTGTAACAACAGTTTCAAATATTGCCCAAGTGGGCTTTTTAATAAGTTTAAAAAGTGCCATGCCCAAAATGGAAAATTTAAGTCCTTCAAAATGGTTTAAAAAAACATTTTCCATGAAGAATTTAGTGGAATTTTTGAAGAATTTAATAAAAGTCGGAGTTCTTGGTTATGCAGTATGGTATGTAATGGAAAAAAACTTTAGGCTTTTATTTACATTACATAGTGGTACAGTTTTTGACTTTTGGGCAATTTTGGGAAGTATTATCCAAGAATTGCTGATTATTGCTTCGGCTTCATTTGCAGTTATTGCCGCTCTGGATTTTTTATACCAAAAATGGAAATATAATAAGGATCATATGATGAGTAAAGACGAAGTAAAAAAAGAATATAAAGAAATGGAAGGCGACCCCCAAATCAAAGGAAAACGTAAGCAATTACATCAAGAATTACTTACCCAAAATACCATGGATACGGTTAAAAAATCAAAGGTACTCGTCACAAACCCCACTCACTTTGCCATTGCCCTTGATTATGAAAAAGATAAAACACCTTTACCCATAATTTTAGCCAAAGGTGAAGGACATATAGCTCAAAGAATGATTGAAGCAGCCAAGGAAGCCGGTGTTCCCATAATGAGAAATGTACCCCTTGCACGAGAATTATTTGAAACCGGCACAGAAAATAGTTATATTCCAAGAAATTTAATCCAACCTGTTGCTGAAGTATTACGTTGGGTTCAAACTTTAAGTAGACATTGATTAATTTTTATATTTAAAAAAAAGAAAACTTCATCTTCAACTAAACAGCATATTTCATAACCAATAGAAAAATAATTATTATTTATGAAATTAAACTACTTATAAATATTTTATTTATCGAATATTTATGAAAATATGCTTAGAACAAAAATTTTTTATGCTTTAATCAGCATTTCCTTAAAATAGTTTTATCTACTGACAACCACGTCAATCCGTTTTTTTATTTTTTTAGGGTAGTTTTCATAAGCGGATTGACGTGTACTGACAACAAAGTTTGCATATCATCTTACTACAATTTAATTAAATAACCTTTGAAGTGAATACTTGTAATTTATTGAACAGTGTCTTTTGTTTTTAATCTACATAATAAAAAGATACAATAATATAACAATCTACTTTAATTAACTATTTTCTAAAAAAACTTGAAACATTGAATATAATTTTATTATTGGCACAAATATTGCTAATAACATTTACAGAAAAACAGACCGTTTTTCTGTAATCGGTACACGCTTAAAAAATCAACTTCAGATTTTTTAATAATAAACCCACTGCCTTCATGAAACCTCTGCACAAAAATTTATCTAAAAATAAAAAATTTCATTCTAAAAACAGATTTTTATTAAAAATTAATAATTGTGCATAGGTTTCTTCAAATGTATTGTGAGTTTTATTTTTTCATAACATTTTGAAATATTTACAAAACAAACTTGTAATTCTTTCAACTATAAAAAAGGATAATTTAATGTCATTAAATATTAACCAATTAAATAATTTGGCCACTCAATTTGAAAATTCAGACAGAAGCAGCACTTTAAGCCTAAATCAAAATGGACAATTTGCTGTAAACTCTACCTTGGGTTCCAGAATTTCAGCTTATTTCTCAAATAAAGAAACAAAACAAGCTGTAGTTCAAAACCTCATAAATACTTTAAAAACTGCTGAGGGATTTAATGATGCCCAAAGAGCTGCCGCCGATAAACTATTGTCTAACCATCTTAACAGTGGAAAAACATTGAATGTCAGAGAAGCTGCTGTGGCCATTCGTGAATTTGTGGCCATAAAAACCAATGAAGAAGCTTATATAGCTGAAACAAGAACAACAAATGCAAAAGGAGCTGCCAGCCAAATTTTTGAGGGCATAAATGGAAATCCTCCTGAATTTGACAAAATATTAGATGCTTCACTTGCATGGCATGGGCTTACAAAAGCAGATATTTCTGCTGACGAAATGGCAAATATAAAAACACAACTTACCGATAAACTTGTTGCACTTGCCAATGATTCAAGAGGCAGAACGGAATTGGCAAAAAGTTTAACAGGTTCAAGTGAAACTGATACAAACAGAAGTTTAACTTTTGAAGAGGCAAAAAAATCTTTTTCAATTAATCTTAATAAAATGTTTGTAACCAGAACAAAAGCCTCACAAAAGGAAATGATCAACCCCAAAATAAGTCACAATTCCAACACAGACGCATTGCCTACACGTATTAAAGAGCTTGCAGAAGCAAGGGGAATAACAACACCGATTAAACCACAACACATGGAATTTTTAGCAGTTAAAATTGATGAAACTTTCTATAGGACATGTTTCCCATTTGATCAATCTCAAATCAGTCAACCAACTACTGAAAAAGCAAATGCTTCCCTTGATAAAATTATCAATCGTTTTCTTGATTCAATGGCAGCCGTTGATAATTCAAGCCTAAGTGATGAACAAAAATCCATTGCTAAAATTGCCATTTCAGGCTCAGGAATTTTATTTACACCCAAAATGGTTGATTCTCTTTGCAAAAGCATTCAACCCATGAGTGATTACTTATTAGATTTAACTGATAGATCCATTTCCAGAGAAAAGGCAACAGAAGTATTTGACAGATTTACCAAAGATTTAGTTAAATATTCAAATGACTCCGATTTTGTGGGAGAAATACTGGGCGCTGATGAAACAATTGCCCTATGCGATGTAATAGGACAAGCAGCATTTGCCAGTTGCAAAATGATTAACTTAGAAAATCCTGATAAATCTCTTGCCCTTAAGACTTTTAATCAACTCATGAGTCCGGGTTCACCCATGAGTGGTGCCATTTATGACAAACTGGAATCATTAAAAGGCAATAGTGATATTCAATACAAATTTAAAAATCAAATACTAAATGGTTCCATAACTCCATTCCTTCAAGTTCTCGGACATACTTCAAACAAACCGATTGCCGAAAACAGAACCCTTGGTTCCATGTCAACCTTACAAGCTGAGCAACGTCTGGAAAAACATCCTCAAGACCTTGATCTTGACGCTTATAAAGAAACTGTTTCAGCATCTTTCATGGCGGCAGTTGACAAACCATCTACCCACAAGCCATATAATCTAAAAATTAAACCTGAGTTACAAAAACTTGCAGATGACGGTGATAAAGAGGCCTTGGACACCATTGCCGGAATAAATATCATAAACCAATTTGGCGAACACTTTATGAAGGATTTTTGCAGAGTTTCAATTACTGTAAATGGTGAACTCATAGGTGGAGCCGACTCAAATGATGTTGCGGGAATGGTTAGGGAAATCAAAAAACTTATGACACATTTTCCAAGCATTGAAGTGGCAAAACAAGTTTTAAATCCATTCCATCAAGGCATAGCCGGAGATTTATTTTCCGCTATTGTTATTTCACCAAAGATGGAGGAAAAATTTGATCAAATGGCTACTTTGCAAGATTTAACCCAAGTTCAAAACCATAGCATAAACGTGAATGAAGATGGCAGCTATACTCTTATTTATGATTTTGCTCAAGAATCAAAAGAAATGGGTAAAAAGTTTTCTGATTTTTATTATGGAGTTAATACAATTGCTCAATTTAAAGTTGTTCCTCAAGCGGATCAAAATTCAGGAACTTGGACACTTGAACATGCAAACACTTTCTACACTCAAGTAAGTGCAGTATAAATTATAAAAGGAACTAACATGACTGAATCTCAAGAATTTCTACAATTTCTCGGAAAAAACATAGGATTAAATAATCTTGAATTTGATAATCAAAACACTTGTACTCTTACTTTTGATGACATTATTGTTGTTATTGAATATATGGAAGAAAAAAAGATGTTTTACCTATCAAGTATAATTACAAGCTTACCTGATGATAATGATAAAATGGCTGTTTATGAATTTTTATTATATCAAAATTCATTTCACAAAGGCACAAATGGTGGAGCCTATGGCATTGAACGTGCCTTAAATGCAATTACCTACACCACCATTTATCATCTTGATAATATGCATGAAGATAATCTTGAATATTTTGTTGAGCTCACAGGCAAACATGTTGATGCCGTTGAAGCAATGGACAAAGCTTTAAAAGAATTGAAAATGAATCAGGCAAGTCAAAATAATTCTTCGGAAACAAATAGTGATTTTAACATGTTAAATCAAGGGATAAGAATATAATTTTAGACCATGGGCTAATTTTTGAGGGGGAAAACATCATTTTTTCAACCAATCCACGCTTAGTCTCACTTTGTTCGACATAAGTCGGGTAGGTTTTCCCCCTCAAGCCAAAATCCATGTGGATTTCCCTCAACTAAAACTTTTCATAGTGAACCTTTGAAAAATCATAATGTTCATCGGTATATGGTTTCACAGTTTCAGCCTTATGCCCAATGGCAAGAACACAAAGAGCACTTAAATTTTTCGGGTAATCCAGCAAATTTCTCAATAAAGTATCAGACTCCACATTATTTTCATCTTTGCGTAATCGCATGTGAATCCAGCATGAGCCTAAACCAAGCTTCTCAATTTCCAATTGCATTAATGTGGTAGCAATGGAAGCATCTTCAACCCAAAGATCTGATTTGGCAGTATCTGCCAAAATCACTATGGCCAAAGTTGAACCAATAAGCGGCCCTGCTCCATGCTGTTTGCATTTGGCAATATCATTAATGGTTTCAGTGTTTTCTATTACAATAAATTCCGCTGATTTCAAATTCTTTCCTGACGGTGCCAATAAGCCGGCTTTTAAAATCTTATCAATATCTTCTTTTGTAATAGGTTCAGTTGTAAACTTACGAATTGAACGCCTTGTTTTTAATAATTCCAACATAATTTTACCCCAATATAATTTATAAGGTTAAGCTAACATAAAAGAAGAAGTTGCCCCGCAAAAAGGACAAGTATCCAATTCAGTTTCACTTGGAAAACCACAGAACATACAATAAAACTTTTTTTCTTCACTTTGTTCTGTTTGCTTATTTTTTACATCTTCAATTGCCTTATTAATATTTTCATTATCATCAAGATTACTCTCTTCCTCAATATATAATTCTATAAATCTACGTTCATGATCAGCTTCTATTGATGAAATTCTTTCAAAAAGCTCAGCTATTTCTTCAAAACCTTCCTCTCTGGCTGTTTTTGTACAATCCGGATAAATATCTTTCCATTCACTATGCTCATCAAAAGCAGCTTCTTTTAAATGCGCAAGAGTGTTTTGTGAAAGTGAATCATTCATTAAACCAAACCATACTTTTGCATGATTAAATTCATTTCTTGCCATAAGATCAAAAAGTTCGGCGGCTTTTATTTTCCCCTCATTTCTGGCTATGTCAGCATAAAACATATAACGCACTATTGCCTGAGACTCGTGTGAAAAAGCCTTGCGTACGTTTCTATATGTTTTAGATTCTTCTAAACTCATTCCAATTCCTCGTATTTATTATTTTTTACATCAAAAAGTTTTCACATCTCTTTGTCAATTCTTTTTCGATTTGTTTTATTTCAGCAAAACGTTTCATTGCAATATCAGAGATTATTTTAACTTTTTCATCTATTAAATTATAATTTTCAAGAGCAACATCAATGGCATCACCACATAATTGATTTTTTTCTTTTAAATTTTTCAAAATTGCCATTACCCTTTCAGGTGGAAATGGATCTTTATAACTTCTTTTTCCTAAAAGAGCACTCATAATATCGGCAACGGCCACTATCCTCTCCGCTGTAGATAAATCTTCTAATTTTAAACCATTTGGATAACCTAGTCCATCTGCCTTTTCATGATGTCTGACTGCAATTTTAAATACATTATCACTGACACAGCCTGTTAATATATGTTCTGAAAGAGTTACATGTTCTTTCATATATCCAAATTCAATATCGGAAAGAGAGGAATCCTTTTCCAATACCATGGTCGAAATTGAAACTTTTCCTATATCATGTAATAGGGAACCATAATAAATTTCCTCAAGTTCAAATTCAGAAAAATTAAAAAGTTTTCCTAAAATTGTAGAAATTTCTACCGTTGCAACGGTATGAGTAACTGTGTGTTCACTTCTAAAGTCAATGGCATGGGGAACAACATAAATAAATGATTCAAGATCAACCTCTTTTTCAAGTTTATCCAAATACAACATTAATTCTTCATGATAAGAACCTTGAATTGCTTTTGTTAAAACATTTTCTGTATCTTCAAGTTTAGTCATAAGTTCAAGGCAACTTGGACATATTGTCGGATTATTGAGATGTTTTATAATTTCATCAGCGCTAATGTTTGGCTTTCTGATGATAAGCATATCAATTTTATCGGCTAAAAATAAGCGTGAGGCAAATTTTTTATTATTACAATCGCTTTTAATCAGTTTTTGATAGGGGAAATGATGAAATAGAAGACCTTCACAAAAACCTTGAAAAAATTTATATTCTGAAAAAAAGATATGGCTATACACAGAATGAGCCAGAGTATTTTTAAGCTCAAAACTAAAATGATCTGTGTGGTCAGTCAAAGAATTAAGGGATTCGGTCTGATAGGCACCAATATCGTGAAACATAGATAAGTAACAGATTTTACTAAGTTCTTCAGTATTGACATCAGAATCAGACTTATACATTTGCAGAACAAGATAGGCAACCCTATCACCATGATCCATAAGATGATAATCAAGAGTATTTAAAACTCTTCTCATCATACGCGTTATACTTTTTATATGTTTACTCATATATTACCCTATTTCCACGCCATTCCGATTTTAAAAAACTATAATTATGGCATGATTTTTGATTTTAGACATTAAATAAAATA
>CAYJGE010000003.1:0-55130 GCA_964369835.1 uncultured Mailhella sp. | reverse complement strand
GCTCCAATGAAGTGATTAGGGCATTTTAGGTCAACTCTTTTTCAAAAATGCCCTATTACATCACACGTCAATCCGCTTGTGAGATTTACTTTCAAAAAAAATAATTATTTTTAAATTTATTTTTTAAAAACATTTATAAAACAATATGTTAGAAAATTTGTTTTTTAAGGAAAGGGGGAAGCAATTGCTTACGTTTGAGGGGGAAAAACTCGTTTTTTTTCAAAAAAAACGTGGTTTTCCCCCTCAAGAAAAATTAGATGCGTTGCCCCTGGGGGGCAAAGCCCCCAAATTGGAATAACATGGTTAATTTTCCGAGGTTGATATGATAAAAGTATTGATTGAATTTGTAAGTTCATGCAGGGATTTTTCTCTTTGTTCGGGGCTTACGGTTTTGCAAATTTCAATTAAAACTTCATTCTCATTACAAGGTGCTTGCAATCCCCAAATATCACTTCCATGCAGAACTTGGTGTATTGTTTTGCTTTTATTCATTTCTTCATAAAATTTTTCGCTTTGATATCTAGGTAGGTTGACCTTATCCTCTGTCAGTCCGATTAATAAAATATCAAGTTTAATTTCAGAAAGTTCATCGGACTTAAAAAGAAAATTATATCCGGGGGAAATAAAAATCATTCTTGAAAAGCGATTGTCAAAAAAATTATCTTGTTTTTGAGTTGGTGGGAAAAAGGGTAAAATAAAGGGGGGGGCTATTAAATTATTATTGGAGGTTCTCAATCTCTTGGTTTGAGCTTCAATATTTTTTTCATGGGTTTCCATGGATTTTTGCCTGACATTAATAATATCATTATAAAATGAAACGCTTTCCTCATATCTTACAATATAATCCTCAAAGCTTTTGACCATTGTATTCATTTTTGAAAAAAAAGGTTCAACGCAGTAGGGATTTATTTTTGTTATATCAAGGTGATCGGCAAATTCAGCATGCTCTTCAAATTCACTGATTGGGCTATGCGGTTCAAACAAGGGATTTAATGGTTGACCTTGATGAAAGGAATTAAAATTTAGATATGATAAACAGTAATTGTGCCATTTGGTATTGGTAAATTCAAGCCCAAGCAATAATAAACTTGCCATGCCACCATTTCCAAAGCCAACATAAGTGATATTTTTTTCATCTACAAAAGAGGAAAGGTTTTTATCGGTTAAAATTAAATCCAAGGTGGCTGAAATTTGTTTTGCCCTTTCAGTTAAGGATTTTACTGAATTATAATGGGGCATGGAATAGGCATCATCATTGTTGTGATTTGGAATTACCACCAAATAGCCTTTTTTTACCAATTCTTGTGCCAAGGTATGATGGCTATATCTTGTTGAGCCTGAGTCGTGGGAGATTAAAATTAAGGGAAGTTTTTTATGCTTTAATTCAGAGTCTTGTGATGTGGAGCTATTTTCATCTTGTTCAATTATTTTGGCTATATTTAAATTTTGTGAAGCATAAACCGTATAATCTCCCAAATTTAATCTTCTTTGTATATTATAGGTAGGAAACCAAAGGGAAATGTCAATTCTTGTATTTTCTTTGGTATTCCAAACCGAATAGGATTTATGTCCCACATTATACTCATTGGCCAATGATGTTTTAACCAATAATGTTTGAAAAAAGAAAAATGATAAATATATAAGGAAAAAGAATATTTTTTGCAAAAAATTATCCTCAATAAGCATATCTTCATAAATAGTTAATAAATAATTCATAATACACTGAATTATATGAATAACACTTAAATTCTTTATTTATGAAATATGCTCATATTCTTGTTGGTGCTTTGAATATCAATTTGCTAAGAGTGTAGATTAAATCAAGTTTGACCACTCTTTTAAAGAAATGCCTTTTTTATCTTTTTCCGATAAAATAATTTCTTTAACCTTCCAATCAATGGCTAAGTCTTGATCATCATATTTTATGGTTGCTTCATGTTCCGGGTAATAATAATCTGTGCATTTATAATGAAAGTTGGCAGTTTCACTTGTCACAATAAAACCATGGGCAAGACCCGGTTCTATCCAAAGTTGATAATTATTTTTTGCTGATAATTCAACACCATACCATTTTCCGAATGTGGGGGAATTTTTGCGTATATCAACAGCCACATCATAAACACTGCCATAGGAAACGGATACCAGCTTCCCTTGTGCATGTTCCTTTTGAAAATGTAGTCCCCTTAATACTCCATAACTTGAGTTGGAAAAATTATCTTGGACAAATTTTAAATCCAGTCCGTATTCCTTAAACTTTTTATCATTCCATGCTTCAAAGAAAAAACCTCTTTCGTCTCCAAAAATTTTTGGCTTAATTAATAAAACTCCATTGATTCCGACTTCTTCTATTTGCATATTTATTCCTGTACTATATTGTAAATTATATTTAAGATATTTGTATATTTTTTTATTTACCTTGATTGACCAATGAAATCAGATATTGTCCATAATCATTTTTTTCCATTGGTTTTGCAAGATTTATGACGTCTTCATCATTAATATAACCATTTCTCCATGCAATTTCTTCAAGACAAGCCACTTTTAACCCTTGCCTGCTTTCTACTGCATGAACAAAGGAACTTGCTTGCAACAGTGATTCATGGGTTCCTGTGTCAAGCCATGCAATCCCTCTTGCTAAAATTTCAACCTTTAAGGAGTCTTTTTTTAAATAGGCATTATTGACATCGGTGATTTCTAATTCACCTCGTTTAGAGGGTTTTACGGCCTTGGCTATTTCAAGGACTGATTCATCATAAAAATAAAGTCCTGTAACCGCAAAGTTTGAACGTGGTTTTTGAGGCTTTTCCTCTATGCTTATTGCTTGAAATTTTTCATTAAATTCCACAACTCCATAGCGTTCGGGATCATTTACATGGTATCCGAAAATGGTGGATCCTTCTTTTTGAGCCATGGCAATATGTAATTTTTCGGTTAATCCATGCCCAAAAAAAACATTATCTCCCAAGATAAGGCAAGTTTTTCTGTCTTTGATTAATTCTTCTGTCAATAAAAAAGCTTGTGCCAAACCTTCCGGTTTTTCTTGGACAACATAATGAAATTTGCAACCAAACTGTGAGCCATTACCTAAAAGTTCTTGATAAAGTTTCCAGTGTTCAGGGGTGGAAATAATGATGATTTCTTTGATTTTTGCCAATAGTAATGTAGAAATTGGGTAATAAATCATTGGTTTATCATAAATAGGCATAAGCTGTTTGCTTACACTTTTAGTCATGGGATAAAGTCGTGTTCCTGACCCCCCGGCCAAAACAATTCCAATTCTGCTCATAATGTTACCCTCTGTCGGAATAGTTTTTTTCTATCCATTTGCGATATTCACCATTTTGGATATTTAAAACCCAAGTCTTATTTTCCAAATACCATAAAATCGTGTTTTTTAGGCCTGAGGTAAAATCATGTTTGGGGCTAAATCCAAGTTCTGTTTTTATTTTTGTGAAATCAATGGCATAGCGAAAATCATGCCCCGGTCTATCTTTGACAAATTCAATTTGCATAGCATAATTGTTTTTTTCTAAAGGACAAATTTCATCTAAAACAGAACAAATTGTTTTTACAATGTCTAAATTATTTTTTTCTGAATTTCCACCGATTACATAGGTAGAACCTATTTTGCCCTTGGTTAATGCCAGCATAATTGCTTCACAATGATCTTCCACATGAAGCCAATCACGAATATTTGAACCATCACCATAAACAGGTAATTTCTTTCCTGCCAAGGCATTTAAAATCATTAATGGAATCAGTTTTTCAGGAAATTGCCTTGGCCCATAATTATTAGAACAATTTGTGATTATGGTTGGAAAACCATAGGTTTCATTATAGGCTCTGACAAAATGGTCGCCGGCTGCTTTGCTGGCAGAATAGGGGCTATTGGGGGCATAGGCTGTTTTTTCGGTAAAGGCTTGGTCTGTCAAACTTAATGTTCCAAAAACTTCATCGGTAGAAACGTGTAAAAAACGAAAAGTTTGCTGTTTTTCAAGATCTTGTTCTTCCCACCATTTTTTTGCAGATCGAAGAAGAACACAGGTTCCAAGCACGTTTGTGATTACAAATGCTTCAGGGTTATGGATTGAACGATCAACATGACTTTCGGCAGCAAAATTTATAATGGCATCAGGTCTGTGCTCTTGTAAAATTCTTTCCAATAAATCGGCATCACCAATGTCACCTTGAATGAAAATATGATCTTTATCATTTTCCAGAGAAATCAGATTTTCAAGGTTTCCGGAATAGGTTAATTTATCGAGGTTAATAACCTTTAAATTAAGCTTTCTTGCCAGTAAAACAAAGGCTGATCCTATAAAGCCGGCACCACCTGTAACTAAAATACTTTCCATATTTTTCCCAAACAAGTTTAATTATAGAACTATATAACCAAATGAAGCACTGATTAAATCAATGCTTCATTTGGTTCACTTTTTATGATTATCTGTGTTATAGTAATTTCAGATGAAATTACTATCGTCGACTGCGATAGCAGGAGACCACTGCGTAGGCATAAGTGCAATCTTATTGCACGAGTGCCGGAGCAAGTGTGCTTTCAAAAAGTTGACATTAGTGATGTCAACTTAAAATACTGTATTGCTTGCTGTTAATGTAAGTATCATATTCACATTCCAAGCTATGCATCAGTTCTTTTACTGAAATAATCGAGTCTATTTTGGAGGCATTTGTACCGCAAAACGCAAAGCCCTTGTCCAGATTTCCTTTTACAGCTGCAATCAGAGCTTGGGCTATACAATAGGGTGCTTTCTCCTGTTCACAAGTAACAACACAATGAAAAGCACATTTTACAGGTTTTTTCTTGCCTTGGCGATAAGCCTCGATAAAGTCATTTTGTATGGCACGCCCCGGCATACCCACAGGACTTTTAATTATGGTAATGTCTTTTTCTTTGGCATTGATATAGGCTTCTTTAAATCTAATATCCGCATCACATTCATGGGTAGCTACAAATCTTGTTCCCATTTGTACTGCACTTGCACCAAGTTCAAACATTTTGGCAATATCTTCACCTGAATATATTCCGCCGCCCGCAATAACCGGAATGGCTTTGCCTGCGCTGTCTTCAATGGTTTTTACGGCAGAAACAACTTCCGGAACCAATTTTTCCAAGGAATAGTCAGGGTTTTCAAGGTCTTCAAATTTATAGCCAAGGTGTCCTCCGGCCTTTGGACCTTCAAGTACAAAGGCGTCAGGTGTATAACTAAATCTGGATTTCCATTTTTTTGCAATAACAATTGCTGCTCTGGCTGAAGAAATAATTGGCACAAGCTTTGTTTTAAATTCTTCTTTTTTGGCTTCACAGGCTTCAAATAATAATTTGGGCATTTCAAGGGGTAATCCTGCACCTGAAAAAATCACATTTATTTTATTTTCAATGGAAGCTTTTACCATTTCCTTAAAAGTAGTTAAAGCAACCATGATATTTACGCCTAAAATTCCCTTTGGGCTAAGTTCACGAGCTTGTTTTATTTCATTGATTAAAGCTCTGACATTTGCTTCAATCGGATTTTTAATAATATCAGATTCACGCATTCCAATCATTGCTCCGGCAATAACTCCGATGCCGCCTTGATTGGCAACTGCTGATGCTAACTTTGATAAAGAAACTCCGACACCCATGCCACCTTGAACAATGGGCATGGAGGCAATCATTTCACCGATTTTTAATTTTGGAAAAGACATGTTTTTTTCCTTTATATTTAGATTTAATGATTATATTCAAATTATCTAACAAATTTAATTGAAAAATTCAATTTTATAAATCCTCAGATGTTGATTAATTAAATATAGATATAAAGTAAAAAAATTAATGTTAAATAGCAAGAAATTAATACTTTATTTTTAATATAAGATTTTTATAAAAATATTCAAATATATCAATATAATAAAGAGAGTGGAAAAACAACTGGACATAAGCATAATAAAAAAGTAAAATTTGAAAAATTTAATTTTTTGTATATTTCATTGTATAAAGTTTGTATATTTTAATTGTATTTTATATATTTTAATTAATTTTTTAAATTTTTTTATGGAGATTAAATGAACAATAAAATTTTTAAATTTTTCTTGGCAAGCCTGTTGGTTTTAACCATTACAGCCTGCGAAAAAGAACAAGAAGGGCAAGCTCCGGCACCCGGACGTCCCATTGCCAAAGTAACCACAGTAACCATTGAACCTCTTTCTGTTATTTTGTATAGTGATATGCCGGGGCGTACTTTGGCCTCCGAAAAAGCAGAGGTTCGCCCTGAGGTAACAGGTATTATGCGTGAACGTACCTATACGGAAGGTGCTTATGTGGAAAAAGGCGATCAACTTTATACCATTGACCCCGATTTATATCAAGCTGCCTATGACAGCGCCAAGGCTAATTTGGAAAAGGCAAAGGCTGCCCTTAGTGTAACAGAGCTTAGGGAAAGAAGAACGGCAGAGCTTCGCAGACAAAATTCAGTCAGCCAACAAGACTATGACGAAACAAGAGCTGCTTACTTACAATCAAAGGCAGAAGTTGAAGCTGCCACAGCCGCTGTTCAGTCAGCAAAAATTAATTTGGACAGAACAAAAATTCAAGCTCCTATCAGTGGTTTAACCAGTACCTCAACAGTCACAGTCGGAACCTTGGTTGCTACCAATCAAGTTGAACCTTTGACCACCATTTATCAAATCGATCCCATGAATGTGGATTTAACCCAATCTGTTCAAGAATTAATTTCCATAGGTAATTCCAGTAGCAGATTAAAAGAAAATATTAATTATAAAAAACTTTATGATTTGAATTTGCCTGTAGTTTTAATTACCAATGACGGAAAACAATATGGACATATAGGTAGATTAAAGTTCATTGACGTGGGAGTTGATTCAAGCACTGCCACCATGACCATGCGAGCTGAATTTCCAAACCCCGAATATAAACTTATGCCCGGTCTTTTTGTAAGAGCAAAATTGCAAGTCGGTGTTGATGAAAATGCCATACTCATTCCCCAAAGGGCAGTGCTCAGAGATACAAAGGGAGCCCCTTATATCTTTGTTGCCGAGGGTTATGACTCAAGCAATAAGCCAAAAGAGGGAGAAGAACCACCAAAGGCCAAGGCTGTTCGTCGTTTTATAACCCTTGGGGCAACTTATGGAACCAATTGGCAAGTGCTTGATGGTTTGAAAGCAGGCGAAAGTATTATTTTTGATGGCTTGCAAAATGTAACCGAGCAAGCAGAGGTTGCCATTGTTAAGCAAGTTCCCTTAGATCTTCCGAGTGATGCCGACTATTTGGCAAAAAACAATACCTTTGTTGATTTTGCAGAAGAGCTTGCTTCTGAACCAAAAAATATGGAGCAAACTCAAGAAAGCGATGAAAAGTCTGAAACTTCTGAAAAATCGGAGGGTAATTAATAATGGCACGTTTTTTTATTCACCATCCCATTTTTGCATGGGTACTTGCCATTATAACCATGCTGGCGGGCTTGGTTTCCCTATTTACTTTGCCTATTTCTCAATATCCTGATGTGGCACCCCCAAGTATAAATGTTACAGCCCAATACACAGGTGCTTCGGCAACAACTGTTTCTGAAAGTGTAACTCAGGTCATGGAACAAAGTTTGACAGGACTTGATAACCTTTTATATATGCGTTCCACTTCAGATTCCAACGGAACAGCCAATATCATATTAACCTTTGCCCAAGGTACAGATGTAGACATAGCCCAAGTGCAAGTGCAAAATAAACTTCAATCGGCAACGCCATTATTACCCCAAAGTGTGCAAAGGCTTGGGGTTAATGTCAGTAAGGGTAGTTCAAGCATGCTCATGGTCGTAGGGCTTAGTTCCACCGATGGACTTAGTGACGGAACTGACCTTTCAGACTATCTTGGTTCTGTGGTAAAGGACCAATTGGCACGTTTGCCCGGAGTTGGAAATGTAAATATTTTTGGTGATGAATATGCCATGCGTATTTGGCTTGATCCCAATAAATTATATGACTATAAAATGACTCCGAGTGAAGTTGTGGCGGCCATTGAAGCCCAAAACCAACAGGTGGTTGCAGGTCAACTTGGTTCTTTGCCTGCTACCTTAACCGCTCAAATAAATGTAAACATTCAAGGGCAAACTCTTTTGGAATCTGTGGAAGATTTTGAAAATATCTTGCTTAGGGTTTCTCCCGACGGCAGTAGTGTATTTGTGCGTGATGTGGCCAGAGTGGAAATTGGTTCAGCCAACTACTTGGCTGAAGTTCGTTCTTCCAGAAGGCCGGCAGGTGCCCTTGGGATAAACTTGGCATCAGGAGCCAATGCCCTTGATACAGCCGATGAAATCAATAAAAAATTGGTGGAAATTCGTCAATTTTTACCCGATGGCATGCGAATTGACATTGTTTATGATACAACTCCTCCCATAACAGCCTCCATTGAAAACGTTGTCAAGACCCTTTTGGAAGCCATTGCCTTGGTTTTCTTGGTTATGTATTTATTTTTGCAGAATATGCGAGCAACAATTATTCCAACCATTGCCGTGCCCGTTGTTTTGCTAGGTACTTTTGCTGTTTTGCAAATGCTTGGTTATTCCATCAATACATTGACCCTCTTTGCCATGGTTTTGGCCATTGGTCTGCTTGTTGACGATGCCATTGTTGTGGTTGAAAACGTTGAGAGAATCATGGAGGAAGAGGGGCTTGATCCTGTTCCTGCCACCGAAAAATCCATGGATCAAATCAGTAGTGCTTTGGTGGGTATTGTTATTGTTCTTTCGGCTGTTTTTGTGCCCATGGCGTTTTTAAGCGGTTCGACGGGGGTTATTTATCGTCAATTCTCGGTAACCATTGTTACAGCCATGGTCTTATCCATGTTTGTTGCCCTTATTTTGACTCCTGCCCTTTGTGCCACCATGCTAAAGAAACATGATCATAATAAAAAGCAAGGAATTTTCTTTAGGGGCTTTAACTATGCTTTTAATAAAATAACCTCTGCTTATCACGGTTCCATCAATACTTTGGTCAGACGTGGTGTCAGAATGATGTTCTTTTATGCTTTGATTGTTGGTTTTCTTGGTTACATGTATATCAAATTGCCCACAGGTTATTTGCCGGAAGAAGATCAGGGCATGCTTTTAACCATGGTACAATTGCCTGCAAACTCAACCTTGCAACAAACTTCCGACCTTTTTAAAAAATTTGAAGATGTGGTTTTGGGGGACGAAGGAAAATATATAAACAATATAATGACTGTTTCGGGAGCAGGAATAGGACCTTCGGCTCAAAACGTCGGTACCAGTTTTATGCAATTAACAGATTGGTCAGAAAGGACAGATCCAAATGCTTCTGTTCAAGCCATTGCCAATCGAATTAGGTCAAAGTTTGCCTCTGAAATAGGAGCTTCTGTCTTTGTCTTTGTTCCTCCTGCCATTATTGAACTTGGAACAAGTTCGGGCTTTATCATGGAACTTATGGATAATGAGGGACTTGGGCATGAAAAACTGATTGAAACCAGAAATAAGGTAATGGGCATGGCATTTGCCAACCCTCAAATTGCCTATGTCAGACCCTCAGGTCTAAATGATACGGTTCAATTTTCAGTGACCTTTGACAATCAAAAGGCTTCAAGTCTTGGGCTTTCGATTGCCGATATCAGCAATACTCTTTCAATTATGTTGGGCAGTGCCTATGTAAATGACTTCATTGACAGGGGTAGAATTAAAAAGGTTTATGTTCAAGCCGATGCCCAATTTCGTATGACTCCTGATGCCTTAAATGCCTTAAGCTTTAAGAATAATGAAGGGAAAATGGTGCCATTTTCAGCCATTGCCAAGGTTAGCTGGATTCAAAACGCAGCCCTTGTGGAACGCTATAATGGTGTACCTTCCATTGAAATTCAAGGGGAACCCATGCCGGGGGTAAGTTCCGGGCAAGCCATGCAAATTATGGAAGACATTGTTAAAAGCATTGGCGGTGGTTATTCCATTGAGTGGACAGGCACTTCCTATGAAGAGGTACAAGCAGGAAATCAAACCATGATTGTGCTTGCTTTGTCAGCTCTTGTTGTATTTTTGGCCCTTGCTGCTCTTTATGAAAGTTGGTCAATTCCATTTTCAGTTATCTTGGTTATTCCCATTGGGATTTTTGGAGCTGTGCTTGGAGCAACGGTTTTCAAATTTACCAATGACGTTTATTTCCAAGTGGGAATTTTGGCAACCATGGGGCTTTCTGCCAAAAATGCCATTTTGGTCGTGGAATTTGCCAAGGAATTAATGGAAAAAGAGGGTAAGAGTATCAGGGCGGCAGCTTCAGAAGCGGCAAGACTGAGATTACGTCCCATTATTATGACTTCTCTTGCTTTTGGGCTTGGAGTTGTTCCCATGGTACTTGCTTCAGGTGCAGGGGCAGCCAGTCAGCAAACTGTAGGAACAGCGGTTTTTTATGGTACAGTAACCGCTACCTTGCTTGGAATTTTCTTTATTCCCGTGTTTTTTGCCATTGTGGCAATCTTTATGGGTATTTTATTTAGAAAATTACCCATTAGGCATATTCTCGATATAAAATAGTTTTATTTTTATCATAAAATAAAAATCCCTAAAAAAATCCCTAAAAAAAATCCATCGTTTACTCGGTGGATTTTTTATTTAAGAAAATGCTTATTTCACTTGGCTTATGTAGGGTCATGTTATTCCGGTTTGTGATGTATGAAGTAGGTTGATGACTCACTTTTAATTTTTTATGTCATTAGAGCAGTTTCAATAAAGATTGAAACTGCTCTGCCCCATATAACTTTCAAAAAGCAATCATTTAACGAAGTGGCAAAGCCACTTCTATTCTTGCTTTTTGCACTTCAATGTCGCCATGCTCCAATGAAGTGATTAGGGCATTTTAGGACAATTCTTTTCCAAAAATGCCCTAACCGAATAAAATGGAATAACGTGTATGCAGGCTAACGCATCTAAATTTTTTTGAGAGGGAAAACCCGCAATTATTTTTTTCTATCTTTTTTTCTAAAATAAAATGATGCGATAGCAATAAAAATTCCGATAAAGAAAGGTGGAATAAAAGCAATGCGCAAGGAAAAAAAGTGGGATAGCAGTCCGATTAGCGGTGAACCTGAAACAAGCCCCATGAAAGTTAGGGAAATGACCACAGTCATCGCTTTGCCCGGGTTTTGAGGGTTGGCATGCCCTGCATAACTGTAAACCATGGGAATAACAGAGGCTGTGCCAAAACCTAGAAAAATCATTCCTATGACTGAACTTAAAAAATAGGGACTGATAATTGCAAGCCCCAATCCAAAGCTAATGGATAGCCCACTAAAAAACATGACCTTACTTCTTCCAAATAAATCAATGAAATACCCTATGGTAAATCTACCCAAAACCAAGGCACTCATACAGGTAAGATAACCTACTCCCATTAAACTGTCCGAAACTTTTACAACATCTTTAAAATATAGGGAAGTCCAGTTTAAAATCAGTCCTTCGCAGATAGCAACCAAAAAACCTACAATTCCGCAAAAAATTAAAAAGAAATTGATGCGAAAAGCTTCTTGTTCTGTGTCTTTTTGTGAATCATTTTCAATATCCGTGTCCAATAAGCGGGGTTTTGCATAAAATCCCAAAATCCAAAAAATAGTTGATGCAAGAGCATAATGCCACGCAAGTGCAAGTTTAAAATAAATGAAAAACATTCCAATCATGGCACCAATGGCATTTGCCAAACTCCAAAGTCCATGAAATCTTGGGGTCAATGTTTTTTTGTAGACAGTTTCTGCCTTGTTGGCTTGTGTATTCATGGAAATATTGACCATGTTGCCACAAACTCCAAGAAAAAAGAAAGTCGTACAGACTATATAATAATTTGTTGTCAAGAGAGCTGCCAGTAATAGTATGGGATACATGATGATTGTATGTTGTAATACAATCTTACTGGTATATTTACTGACAAGATATCCCGATAAAGCCATGGTACAAACCTGTCCCAAGGGCAATGCCAATAAAAGCATGCCAAGTTCTGCATCATTAATCTGTAATAAACTTTTGAAGCTGGGAACTCTGCTGGATATGCAAGAAAAAATTAAACCTTGCATGAAGAAAATCATTCCGATTGCACATAGTGTTTTTTTGTCTATTGATTGTGAAGTATTCATATCTATTCCTTAGAGTATGCAAGAGACTTACATAATGAATTATGCAGAGCTCTAAATTTACAGAAAAAAGCAAAATTGGTAAATATAAAATTTGCTGAACCAAGATTAATTTTTTAAAGGTATTAATTAATTAATATTATTGAAATTATTCGAGTTTAAATTAATATAAATACATTAAGATATGGTTATATAAGAAAAAATTGTTTAAAATGTTTTACTTTTTAGAGTGTTACAGACAACAGGTCAAAAAATTTTTAAAATCTTGACAAATTTTATTTGAAGTGAGAAAGTGGGAAAAAGTGGTAAGAAGTGGTAAGAAGTGGTAAAAAAACAAGAATAGAAAAAAAGTGGACAAAGTGAACAAATGTCAAAGTGAGAACTTGTCGTAAGCATATCTTTATAAATATTTAATAAATAAATTATTTATAATATATTGAATTATAAAGATAGTTGTTGTTTTTTTTTATTTATAAAGTATGCTGTTTCGCTAGTTTATTAAACAGGATTTGAAGTGGGTAAGGCATGATATTTAGAGGTTCATCTCGCCGAAACATAGACGCAAAAGGACGTTTGATGCTCTCTCCTGAATTCAAGGATTGTCTGCGTTTGCGTATGAACGGTGAAGAGAAACAAGATGCCTCCATTATTTTACCGGACAGTGATGATATTTTAACTTCTCAACTTGATGAAAAAAAAAATGATAAAAAAAATGATGAAACTGCAGAAATAAAATTTTTTATTACTCCTTACAATAAATGTTTGGTTGCCGTTCCATATCATGATTGGCTTATCATTGAAAATCAGTTTGAAAAAGTAAATTCTTTGTCTTCTCCTGTTCTTTTTAACTTCAAGCGTTTATTTATAGGAAGTGTTGAGGAGCATATTATTGATTCTCAAGGCAGAATACTACTTTCACAAGACCATAGGGAGTATGCTAAAATTGAAAAAGAAGTCAGGATAGTTGGTTTGACCAATCGTTTTGAAATATGGAATCCTGAACTTTATAACCAAACAATTGAAGCAATTAATTTTGAAAATCTCAGCACTGAAATGTCTTCCAGTGGAATTAACTTCTTTCTTTAGGCTTTGACATGTCCATATCTTTTGAAAATGCCGTTCATATATCGGTACTGCGAGACGAAGTTTTAGATGTTTTGCTAAATGACGAAACTTTGGCCACTGAAAAACCTTGGTTTTTAGACGGAACCTTGGGCTTGGCAGGGCATAGCAAGGCAATTTTGGAAACTTGCAAAAATAAGGGAGTTTTGGCAAATCTTTGTGGGCTTGACAGAGATCCGCAAGCTCTTGAAAGGGCAAGTTTGAATTTACAGGATGTTAAAGAGCAATGTTATTTGTTTGAAAAGGATTTTGCCTCATTTACGGAAGTTTTACCTGAGATAAAATATCCAAAATTTAATGGAATATTGTTGGATTTGGGTGTCTCTTCATTGCAACTTGATGTGGCAGAACGAGGTTTTAGTTATCATAAAGACGGTCAATTAAATATGCGTATGGATATGGGTATATTGGTTCAAAAAGAAGCAAATCCTTATACCGGTTCAGCTAAAACCTTTGTTAATAAAGCAGATTTTGAAACATTAAAAAAAGTCATAACCGAACTTGGGGAAGACCCTTTGGCAGCTAAGATTGCTTCGGCTATCATAGAACAAAGGCAAAAAAATGAAATTTTAACCACAAAACAATTGGCCGATATTGTTTATAATGCCTATCCCGCAAAATGGAGGGCAAATGCCAGAAATCATCCGGCAACCAGAACTTTTCAAGCCATTAGAATGTATGTAAATGATGAACTTGGTCAATTAAATATATTTTTAGACAATATTTTAGAGCATATGGCAGAAAATGCCGTACTTGCAATTATTTCATTTCACTCTTTGGAAGACAGAATAGTTAAACAAAAATTTAAATTATGGAACAGTAATTGTATTTGTCCTCCTCAATTACCATATTGTAATTGTAAGCATAGAAAACAAGTGGAAATTTTGACTAAAAAACCAATTGTTCCAAGTAAAAAAGAGTGTAACTTAAATCCAAGAGCAAGCAGTGCCAAGCTAAGAGCCATAAAAAAAATATGAAATTCATTTCAGTAAAAAAAGTTAGTTTGGTGTTGATAATGTAAAGCCGCTGAAATTTGCTTTGAACAATAATTTTATAATATATTAATGATACAGACGTTTCAATTGCAGTATTGTTAACAGGAAATAAATTTTAAAATTAAAAATTGGTTTTTTGTATGTACAAATAAAGCGTCACTTTTATGGAAAATAATGTTTACTATCCATAAAGTTTGCGTTTTTTTTTCACTCAAAAACTCGGAGTTTTGAAATGAAAAAAAATGATATTGTCAATAATGATAAAATAAAGAATGAATATTCGATAAATTCAAACGCATGGTTAATTATGCTGATGATTTCTCTGTTGTTTAGTTTCAGTGTCGGGCTTTTTATGGTTTGGATGAGCGTTGATCGCACAGAACTGGCTTATAATATATATAAAGCTCAAAATTCCCTTGAAAGTAGTTTGGGACATATTACAAAGTTGGAAGTTGAACGTGATTCCATATTATCACCCTATGAGCTTGACAAAAGAGCCAAGGACTTGGGTTTGGTGGTGGCAGACCCCGGGCAAATCCGAAGAATTTCAGAATAGTTTGATATAATTATTAAACAAATTTAAATAAAGCAGTATTTGTTTTAAATAAAAAGAAGAGCCATGAGTAATATATTTAAATTTCCCAAAGGGAAAAAAAATATCAGAGTAAAGCAAGAAAAGGCAAAAGAATTAAAAAAGCCGTCTTTATTCATGGAAAAAATAAGAAAAATAAACTGGGATAAACTCAGAATCAGAACTGTTGCCATTTTTTTCAGTGTTGTTTGGCTTACTTTATGGCTTAGGACAGGATATTTGCAAGTTGTAATTGGTTCAGATCTAAGGGAACAATCCCATAAACAACATAGCATGACACAGCTTGTCACAGGCAAAAGGGGAAATATTTATGACAGAAATGGCGAGGTTTTGGCAAGAAGTGTAGAGGTTTTATCTATTTATGCTCATCCAAATCAAATAAGTGATCCTTTGATGGTTGCAAGAATTTTGGCACCGATATTAAAATCAGACGAGCAAAGATTATTAAAATTATTGGAACAAAAACGTAATTTTGTTTGGATTTCCAGAAAAGTAGATGATGCCACCTCAAAAGCCATTTCAAAAGCCAATATTCCCGGATTAGGTTTGATTAAAGAATATGAAAGGGTGTATCCTTATAAGCATTTAGCGGGGCAATTACTTGGATTTGTCGGGATTGACAATGAGGGCTTGGAAGGTGTTGAACGTAGTTTTGATTCTGAACTGACAGGTACTTCTCAAAAATTTATTGTTCCGAGAGACATTGCAGGCAGAACACTTTTTAGTATTGATGACGATCAATCAATTGGCAAGGATATTGAATTGACCTTGGATGTACAAATTCAATTTATTGCTGAAGAAATAATTGCAGATGCAGTGGAAAATTATGATGCGAAATGGGGCGGAGTATTGATTGCCGATCCAAAATCAGGTGATGTTTTGGCTTGGGCTCAATATCCATTTTTTAACCCAAATAATTTTAGAAATTATAAGCCGGAAATTTATAGAAATCGCTTGGCAAATGATGCTCTTGAACCGGGTTCCACATTAAAGCCATTAATTGTGGCGGCTGCCTTGGAGGCAAAAGCAATTACCAAGGACAGTATATTTTTTTGTGAAAACGGAACATGGAAGTTGGATCATATTAAAATTGGTAATACAAGGAAGACAGCTTTTAGAATCGGAGATGACGGCAGAGCTTTTAAAGATTTAAACGTAGAAGAAATCATTAGATATTCAAGTAATATAGGTATGGCTAAAATAACTCAGGCCATGGGTAGCGAAAAACTTGCTACTTATATTGAAAGACTTGGTTTTGGTAAATCTACGGGAATAGGAATTACTGAGGGGCGTGGGATTGTTCGTTCAAAAAATGATTTTAGTGAACTTGATATTTTATCAACAGGATTTGGACAAAGTATTTCCGTAACCAGTTTACAGCTTTTAAGTGCTTACAATGTTTTGGTTAATGACGGTAAAAGTGTTTCATTGAATTTAATCAAAAACGATGAACCAAGCTATGTTGCCGAAAAAAGTATTTTTAGCAAAGAAAATGCCAATGAAGTCATGAAAATGATGGAATCTGTTGTGCAGGGAAAAGGCACGGGAGTTAGGGCAAGAATTGAAGGGGTCAGAGTAGCGGGTAAAACAGGTACGGCTCAAAAGGCTGCCAAAAACAGTAGCGGATATGGTGAGGAAAGAATGGCTTCCTTTGTGGGTATTTTACCTGTTGAGGATCCTCGTTATTTGATTATTACTATTTTGGATGAACCCAAAACCGAAACCTATGGCGGAGTTATTGCAGCTCCTGTTTTTCAAAAAATTGCAAGAAGAACCATGGCTTATAATGGTGAATTTCCAAGTGTAACATTTGCACCGGAAAATGAAGAGGGAAAAAATAAAGAAAATAAGCAAGTTCAAGAAGTAAAAATAAAAGCAGGTGTAATTCCAAACGTAACAAATTTGAGTTTGCGAAAAGCCATTGAAGCGTATAAAAAAATAGGAATTATTCCAAAAATTGTGGGGCAAGGTATGTATGTTGTTATGCAAAATCCCCAACCTGGAACTGTAATTACCGGCGAGTTAAACAAATTGTCGCAGGAACAGGCTGACTCGGCAGAAGATATGAAAAATATCCAAGCTGTTGAAAAAGAATATATTATTTATTTGTCACTGCCACAAAAAGAACTTGCTGAAGATGAAAATATTGAAGATGAATTGGTCAATGCAAAGTCTGAAGAACGAAAAGAACTTGCTGAAAAATAAGTAATCAATATTAAAATTTGCAAAAACAGGCAAAAAATGCAATTTTCTTGTGAATTTTGTCCAAACTATAAAATGTTCAGGAAATTTTTTAG
Source organism: uncultured Mailhella sp. (assembly GCA_964369835.1). Classification (GTDB taxonomy): domain Bacteria; phylum Desulfobacterota; class Desulfovibrionia; order Desulfovibrionales; family Desulfovibrionaceae; genus Taurinivorans. The sequence goes on along the minus strand of CAYJGE010000003.1, from coordinate 37,991 downwards.
GGCGAAATAATTTCCCCAATAAAATAAATCAATAATTCCTAAAGGTAATCATTCGGAGAATTAAAATGTTAGAATTTTCAACACTTTGTGAATATTTAGTGCAAGATGATTTGGAGCTTGTTGTTGATTCTCGTTTGGTAAAAGGGGGAGAAGTTTTTATTGCTTTGCCCAAAGCATTACCTTCTCACCTAAAAAAGGAATACATTGAAACAAAATACTTGGATATGGCCATTTCACAAAATATTTCCCATTTGGTTTTGGAAAAAGAACATTTTCAAATTCTTGAAAAAGAAGGGAAAATACAAGAAAAGGTTAATTATGTTTTGGTTGATGACACAAGGCAAGCCCTTGGAATACTCGCTAAAAATAAATATAAAAATTATAATTTAGATTTTCCCATTATTGCCATAACAGGAACAAACGGAAAGACAACTTGCTCTTACTTGTTGGAATATCTTTATAAATCAAAGGGTAAGAATGTGGCTGTACTTGGCACCATTTCTTATCGATGGAATAATTATTGCCAAGATGCGCCCCTGACAACTCCTGATTGTCTGACTTTACACAAAATAATTGCAAAGGCACGGGAAGACAAGGTTGATGCGTTAATTATGGAAGTTTCTTCCCATGCCCTTGATCAAAATCGTTTGGCCGGCATTGAAATAAATGCTGTATTATTTACAAATTTAACTCAAGACCATTTGGATTATCATGAAAATATGGAAAATTATTTTCATGCAAAATTACGCCTTTTTACCGAATTACCAATGGAGAATAAAATTATGAGTATCTATGGAGCGGATTTTTACGGGAAAAAAATTATAGAAAAAAGCAAAATATCCCAATCATATGGTTTATATGATGAACAAACTGAAAATGATTATGCTTTAACAGGATATTTAAAATCTATTTCGACGGACGGTTTTGAAATAGAACATGAATATCAAGGTAAGCATTGGACATTAAACAGTTCTTTGGTTGGCAAACACAATGCCTTAAATGTTCTTGGGGTTGAGTGTTTGGCTTTGCAGCTTGGCTTTAAAGTTGATGATATGCAAGAACTTGCCAAATTCATGGGCGTACTTGGAAGACTTGAACGCATTTCTGCTCCTGTAGGAAGTTTAAAAGAGGGTATTTCATTTTTTGTGGATTATGCCCATACTCCCGATGCTCTGGTAAAAGCCCAAGAAGCTTTGATTCAGGCCGGTTTTAATCGAATTATTACTGTGTTTGGTTGCGGCGGTGACAGAGATAAAACCAAACGCCCATTAATGGGTGAAGCCGTTGCTGGCAAAAGTGATATTGTGATTGTGACTTCAGATAATCCAAGAACTGAAAATCCTGACGATATTATTAATGATATTATTCCCGGACTTGAAAAAGCTAAAAAATATTATGCCGTGACCGATAGGCGTGAAGCAATAAAACTTGCTGTGGATTTATCCGAAAAGGGTGATGCTGTTCTTGTGGCAGGCAAGGGACATGAAAATTATCAAATTATCGGCAAAGAAAAAACTTATTTCAGCGATCAAGATATAATTAAGGATTATTTGGCGAATTATTAGAAGTTAAAATAGTTTCATTTGAATTGATGACCGGCTGATTAATAATTTGAGCTTTGATTAAAAAATAATTAAATAAAAAAGTTGAATCACAAAAAGACAATTATGCAAATAAATTTAGATATCATAGCAAAAGATTGCGAAGCAAAGATTATTTATCATGATGATCATGCCCATATTATAATTGATGGTGTTGTAAGCGACAGTAACAATGTGGAAAATGGTAATTTATTTGTTTGTTTGAGAGGAAATAGGGTTGATGGCCACGATTTTTCCCATACGGCATTTGAAAAGGGTGCAAAGGCAATTTTAGCTGAAAAAAATCCCTTTGAAAATGATTTTGGCAATAAACCACCAATTCCTGTGCTTTTGGTAGAAAATAGTCAAAAAGCCTTGGAAAAATTGGCCAATGCCAGACGCAAGGAATATGCAGGAAAAGTTATAGCCATAACAGGAACTGCCGGCAAAACAACATTTAAGGAATTAACAGCAATGATGCTGAGCCTTGATGAAAATTCCTTGTCAAAACAAGAAAATATTGTTGCCAAAAATTTATATAATTATAATACCCAGCTTGGTGTGTCTTTGGCAATTTTAGGCTTTTCGGGTGAAGAAAAATATTGGGTTTTGGAAATTGGTATCAGTAAATCCCATGATATGGACGAGCTTGGGGAAATTTTAGAGCCTGATGTGGCTCTTATTCTAAACATTGGCGACGCTCATAATGAGGGACTTGGAGACAAGGGGACTGCCTACCATAAGGCAAGAATTATTAACTATTTACAAGATAGTGGAACAGCTTTGATTAATTGTGATTATCCCGATCTTGTGGAAGAAGCAAAAAAATATAAAAAAAATATCATATTTTTTTCAGGTAATAACAGTAAAATAAGCCCCTATAAGGCTGAATTTATCAATTTGGAATATCATGTCAATAATGAAGTGAGAGCAATTTATAACTTACAGGCAGGAGTCCAAAATTTTGAAGTAAAAAGCCCTTTAATTGGGCAAGCAGGCGCAGAAAACAGCATAGCATTGGCTAATCTTGGGGTGTTTTTGGGAATTAATAAGAAAGTTATTGCCCATAGCATAGAAAAACAAGTGCAACCCAAAATGAGGTTTAATATTTTTAATAGGAAAAATTGGACTGTAATTGACGATTGCTATAATGCTAACCCATTATCCAATGCCAGAATGTTGGAAGCTGCCCATTTACATGCAAAAGATAAGGAATTTTACTTAGTGCTGGGGGAAATGAAAGAACTTGGTAAAATAGCCATGCAAGAGCATGTTGTTTTAGGAAAATCAATAGGATTAATTAATCCAAAAGCAGTTTTTTGGATAGGTGATCACGGCAATAAGGTTTGCGAAGGTTTAAGTGTGAATTATTTGGGACAATTTCATCAAGTTTTAGATTTAGAACATTTTTCAAAATTAATTAAAAATGATATGGATAAGAGAAAAGATAAGTTAATTCTATTTAAGGGGTCTCGTGCAAATAATATGGAAGACTATTTGAATAAATTTTTGGAGCTATGTGATGCTATATAATTTACTGGTTCCACTGTCTGACTATCTAAGTTTTTTTAATATTTTCAGATATATAACCTTTAGAGCTACAGGCGCCATGATTTTTGCTCTTGTTTTAACCATAATTATGGGACCCTATTTCATAAGATTATTGCACAAATTGAAATATGGTCAGCCTATTCATGAAGATGTGAAAACCCATTTGGCAAAAGCAGGTACTCCGACCATGGGTGGGGTTTTAATCTATTTTGGGGTAATAATACCTGTATTATTATTTGCAGATTTAAGTAATGTCTATGTTTGGCTAACCATTTATGTATTTACAGGTTTTGGTTTGGTTGGGCTTATTGATGATTTGAGTAAAATTAAAGGCAAGATCAACAAAGGCATAAGCGCAAGAACTAAGTTTTTGAGTCAAAGCTTTGTGGCTGTCAGCACCATAATAATGTTAGAAATTGTAACAGATTATTCAACAGTATTAAGTGTTCCGTTTTTTAAAAATATTACGCCTGATCTTGGATTATTTTATTTGGTATTTGCAAGTATTGTGATGGTAGGTTCTTCAAATGCCGTTAACTTGACAGATGGACTTGATGGACTTGCCATTTTGCCCGTTGTAATTTGTACAGGTGTTTATACCATATTTATTTATGTGGCTGGACATGCTCAATTTGCGCTTTATTTGCAAATTACACCTGTGATTGGAGTTGGTGAGGTTACAGTATTTTGTGCCGCACTCATGGGGGCAGGATTGGGTTTTTTATGGTACAATGCGCAACCGGCCGAAATTTTCATGGGCGATGTGGGATCATTAAGTCTTGGCGGAGTTATTGGATTTTTGGCTGTGCTTTGTAAACAAGAATTAATACTTATAATTGCCGGTGGCGTATTTGTTATTGAAACCTTTTCGGTTGTTTTACAAGTATGTTATTTTAAAAGCACCGGTGGGAAAAGATTGTTTAGAATGGCACCGCTTCACCATCATTTTGAACTAAAGGGTTGGGCAGAGTCAAAAATTATCATAAGGTTTTGGATTATGTCGGTTTTATTTGCTTTGGCTTCACTTTCAATTTTAAAACTAAGGTAAGGGTTTTAAAATGAATGATAATGTAATAACAAGCAATTATAATAAGCTAAAAGAATTTGGCAAAATAAGTGTTGTGGGAGCAGGTAAGTCAGGAATTGCGGCAGTTAAACTTCTGCATGCTCTAAATTTAGATGTTGTTCTGCATGAAAAGCAATTTTCAGAACAGGCAAATGCCAAGGGTGGACTTAAGGAGTTATTGGAAAATAGTGGGATTGCTTGGATAGAAGGTGAACATACAAAGAAAGATTTTGAAGAATGTAAACTAGTGATTCCAAGCCCGGGAATTGCCGTTTCATCACTAAAACCTTTTTTGCCAAATGATGTGCTTATCATGTCCGAAACCGAATTGGCCTCATTGTTTTGTCGTGACAGTAAAATTTTGGCAATTACAGGAACAAGCGGTAAAACCACAACCACAAGCCTTTGTTCTGCCATGTTGGAAGCCGAGGGTTTTAAGGTTTTTACAGGTGGGAATATTGGAAACCCACTTTCGGAATATGTGCTTGAAAACATAATAAATAAAATAAATTCTAGCTTGAAAGCAGACATTGCTGATGTGATAGTTTTGGAATTATCAAGTTTTCAATTGCAAAATTGTATATATTTTCACCCAAATGTGGCAATTTGTTTAAATATTACCGAAAATCATTTGGATTATCATAAGGATATGAATGAATATATTGAAGCAAAAATGAAGATTTTTGCCTGTCAAAATTCAGAAGATCATGCAATTATTGGCGAAAGTATAAGATATTTGGCAGAAGAATATAAAATAAATAGCAAAATAACAGTTTTTGATAGCGAATTAAAAAGATTTTCAAAGATTAAGTTGATAGGACAGCATAATCAAGCCAATGCCGAGGCCGCTTGGCAAGCTTGCAAGCTTTTGGGAGTGACAGAAGAAAGTGCCAAGCAGGCAGTGGCAGAATTTATTCCCATGCCCCACAGATTAGAATATATTGCAGGAGTTAATGGGGTAAGCTATTATAATGATTCAAAATGTACAACTGTTGATGCATTAAAATTTTCCATTTTGGCAGTAAAGGAAACAAATAGGCCAATTTGTTTGTTGGCAGGCGGAAAATTTAAAGGTGGTAACTTGGCAGAGTTGATACCGATTATGCAAAAAAGTATAAAGCATATTGCTCTTTATGGGCAAAGCAAGGAGATTTTTTCAGAGGCATTTGGTGAATTTCCGATTAGTTATGACACTACAATGGAGGAAGCAATTAATCGCTTGCAAAATATTGTGGTTGAAAATGATCTTGTTCTTTTGGCTCCGGCAACTTCAAGCTTTGATCAATATCAAAACTTTGAAGCAAGGGGAAATGATTTCAGAAAAATAGTTTTTTCATTAAAATAAAATGGTTTAATTGTATGAAAATAAATAATTATAAGAAACAAACTGCAAAAAAAGCAAATGGAAAAGCAGATAATCTAAATTATACGTCCATTGATTGGTGGCTCTTTGCCACTGTCTTGAGTATTCTTGGGTTTGGGCTGATGATGGTTTTTTCGGCAGGTGGAGTTATTGGAGAACGTAACTTTGCAGATCAATATTATTTTTTCAAGAGACAAGTTTTATTTGTAATAGTTTCCTTGTGTTTTATGATGATTTGCACTTTTCTTTCCAGAAATTTAATTAATAAACTACATTATATAGGGATATTGGGATCGATTTTATTATTATTGGCAGTTCTTAGTCCTCTTGGGTTAAATGTTAATGGAGCCAGTAGGTGGATTTCAGTTTTTAGTTTTTCGATTCAGCCCATGGAGTTTGCTAAAATAGCACTTGTTTTATATTTGGCTTATTTTTTGAGTACGCATCAGGATTTGGTAAAAACTTTTAGCAAGGGTGTAATTCCACCTTTTTTCATAACCGGAATTTTATGCTTTTTGCTTATATTGCAACCTGATTTTGGTTCAGCAATGATTTTATTGGCATTACTGTTTTTTATGTGCCTAATTGGAGGAACGAGGTTAATTTATTTGGCAATATCAGCATCAATGTTCATGGCAACAGCTGTAATGTTAATTATGACTTCTCCCTATAGAATGCGCCGTTTTCTTGCTTATATGGATCCCTTTAAAGATGCTCAAGGTTCAGGTTATCAATTGGTTCAATCCTTTTATGCCTTGGCAGAAGGGGGATTATATGGGGTTGGACTTGGAAGTGGCAGACAAAAGTTATTGTATTTGCCCGAAGCTCACAATGACTTTATTGTTTCCGTGATAGGAGAAGAGGTTGGTTTTTTGGGAATAACAATTTTAATGTGTGCCTTTGCCTTTGTTTTTATACGTTGCTATCGCATTGTAATGGGACAACAAGTATTTAGAGATAAATTAATTTCCTTTGGCCTTAGTTTGGTTTTAATTTTAAGCTCAAGTTTAAACTTGGCTGTTATAACAGGTTTAGTACCTCCAAAGGGTGTTGCCATGCCATTTTTGAGTTATGGTGGCAGCTCCATGTTGGCTTCATTGATTTGTGTTGGCTTGCTTCTAAATTACTCACGTACCATTAAGGAAAATGTGAAGGAAGAAGTTGAAGAAAAGAAAGGACGTGCCAATATTTTACAAAAAAATGATACTGTAGGCAGTATGGTTTAAAATTATAACTATATTTAGAAATTTGTTTCATAAACCCTATTATTGAAATAATCAATGAGGGGGTTTGGGGGAAATCATTTCCCCCAAAAAAAAATAAAAAAATAAAAAAATAAAAAGAAATAAAAATGAAAGAGCAAGGTTTAAAAGTAATAATAACAACAGGCGGAACGGGTGGGCATGTCTTTCCTGCTTTGGCCTTTGCTAAAGCCTTGCAAAAAAAGCATGAAGCTCAAGTTTTGTTTGTCGGGGCAAATTATGGTAGAGAAAGGGAGTATGCCACGAGGGATGGGCTGGAGTTTTATGGACTTGATGTTTTTGGGTTAAAGGGTAGAGGGTTTAGGGCAATAGGAGCAGGCTTTAAAATGTTGAAGGCCATTTTTACCGGTTACAGATTTTTGGGAAAATATAAACCTCATGCTGTGGTAGGATTTGGTGGTTATGCGTGTTTTGCCATGGTACTTGCGGCAAAATTAAGGAAAATTCCTTGTATAATCCATGAACAAAATGCTGTTCCCGGATTGGCCAATAAAATATTGGGGCGTTTTGTGGATAGGGTTTGTTTGTCATTGCCCGATATTAAAGGAAAATTTAATTCAAAAAAGACAGTTTTGACGGGTAATCCCATTAGAAGTGAAATTGTTGAAATTAACCCTGAATATAAGGAAAAAATTAATCAAGACAAAGCCCAAAGGCAATTGTTGATTATGGGTGGAAGCCTTGGAGCAACGGCTATTAATTCCTTGGCCATTGGCATGCTTGGAAAATTGAAACAAGAAAATATAAAATTAGTGCATCAATGCGGGCCAAAAGATTATGAAAGGGTAAGTCAAGCCTATAAGGCTTTTGGTTATAATGAAGAAGAAATAAATGAAATTTTGTTTGCTTTTATAGATGATATGCCAACTTGTTATGCCGAAAGTGATTTGGCACTTTGCCGAGCAGGGGCTTCAAGTATAGCTGAGTTGACTGCAACGGGAACGCCTGCCATATTTATTCCTTTTCCAAGTGCAACAGATGATCATCAAACTGCAAATGCAGAGAATTTAGTAAAAAATGGGGCGGCATTTTGTTTTGCGGAAAAAGATGTCTGTAAAGCAAATGGTGAAATTGATTTGGTAAAAATAGTTTTGGATTTATTGGCTGATGGTGAAAAATTGAGTTTGATGTCAAAAAAATCATATCAGTTGGCAAAGATAGAAGCCGCGGAAAATTTAATACAGGTTATGGAAACAATATTAAAGGATAAAAACTATGCATAATAAAATTCGTGGTGTTCACATGATAGGAATTGGCGGTTCCGGAATGAGTGGGATAGCAGAGGTTTTATTAAATTTAGGTTATACAGTTAATGGTTCTGACCTTAGTGAAAATTTTACTGTAAATCGTTTGCGTTCTCTTGGAGCCAATATAAATATCGGACATGAAAGCAATAATATTTCGGATTCTCAAGTTGTTGTAAGATCCACAGCCATTTCAGATAATAATCCTGAACTATTGGCAGCAAAGGAACATAATATACCTATTATCGGACGTGCTGAAATGCTGGCTGAACTTATGCGATTAAGATCAGGTATTGCCATAGCAGGCACCCATGGAAAAACAACAACAACTTCCTTGATTGCCACAATTTTTGATGCGGCAGGACAAGATCCTACAGTAATTATCGGTGGTTTGTTAAATGCCTATGGAGCCAATGCAAGGCTTGGGCAAGGGAAATATTTAATTGCCGAAGCCGATGAGTCCGATGGATCTTTTCTTTGTCTTTTTCCTATTATCAATGTTATAACCAATGTTGATTTTGATCATATTGATTTTTACCAAAGCCAAGAAAATATAGATAAGGCATTCATATCCTATATGAATAAAGTGCCATTTTATGGATTAAATATAGTATGTGGCGATGATATTGGATGTAAAAGACTTTTACCTGAAATAAAACGTCCTTATTTGACCTATGGATTTGAAGAACATAATCATTTAAGGGCTGAAATCATTGAGGCAGGACAAGTTAATAAATTTAATGTTTACAAAAAAATCGGTAATAAACAAAATGCTTCCGAAGAAGAGTTTTGGGGGGAAGTAAGTTTAAATCATCCGGGAAAACATAATATATTAAATGCATTGGCTGCTATTGCTGTCAGTATTGAAGCAGGGATTGATCAAGAAGCATGTATTAAAGCCTTGGCGAATTTTCAGGGGGTGGGCAGACGCTTTGAAAAGAAAGGAAAGATAAATGGAATTGAAATCATAGATGATTATGGTCACCACCCCACAGAAATTATGGCAACTTTAGAATGTGCCAGACAAATTTATCCAAATAATCGTATAGTAATGGCTTTTCAACCCCATCGATTTTCCAGAACCCAAAGTTTGTTCAGTGATTTTTGTCAATGTTTTGAACTGGCAGATAAATTATATTTAGCTGAAATTTATGCCGCTTCCGAAAAGCCTTTGCCCGGAATAAGCGGACAAAGCCTTTCCTATGGAATTTCACAGGTTTCCAGTGTTGATGTGGAATTTGTCCAAAAAATAGATGAATTGGAAAGTGTATTACTTTCAGAATTAAAAGAGGGTGATATATTAATTACCCAAGGGGCGGGGAATATTACAAAACTTGGGCAAAATTTAATTCAAAAATTAGAAAATTTGAATTAATTAATGCTTCCATAAAAATACTTTGATAATTTTTTATGATAAAATAGGTAAGATTTTATGCTTCAATATCAAGAAAATATAGAACTTAGAAAAAAAACAAGTTTTAGACTCGGAAAAGAGGTTCCGTATTTTTATAATTTAACCAAGAAAGAAGATTTGGTTTATTTAGTTGAGGCTGAAAAAGAAATTGGCTTACCGATTAAAATTTTAGGAGGTGGAAGCAATGTATTAGTGGCCGATGCCAGCTTAAACTCCAAAAGATATTTGGATTTTGCAGTGGCAAAGGTTCAAATTCATTATGAAAATGAAGATAAATTTGAAGAATATTTTGTTTGGCAAGATGATGAACTTTGTCCGCCTCTTGCAAGAAAAAGCCTAAAAGAAAAGCTGACAGACAAAGCATTAAGGTTGAAAGTCGGAGCAGGGCTAAATATTGCTGCCTTGTTAAAAAACTGTGCAAAGGCAGGGGCAAGCGGTCTTGAGGGATTGGCAGGAGTGCCGGGTAAAGTTGGCGGAGCCATTGCCATGAATGCAGGTGCTTATGGATGTGAGGTTGCCGATGTGTTGGAGTCAGTGGAGATTTATGATAAAAATCATGGTTATTTAACTTTAAACAGATTAAATTTTACCAATTCTTATCGAAAATTTAATGTTTTTTATGAAAATACGAAACTTGAAGATTATATTATTTTGGGAGCAAGTTTTGTATTTCCGGCAATTGAAAGACAATTGGTTCAAAAAAGAATTGATGAAAATTTAGACAGTAAAAAACAAGGCCAACCCATTAAGGCTTATTCGGCAGGTTGTATTTTTAAAAATCCGATGATTGACGGAAAAACAGTCAGTGCAGGAAAAATTCTTGATGAGCTTGGTTTAAAAGGTTTTGAAAAAGATGGAATACGGTTTTCTAAAGTTCATGCAAATTTTTTAGAAAATTTGGGAACCGGAAATACTAAAACAGTGCTTGAGATGATGGATATGGCAAAAGAGAAAGTATTTAGGTCTTATAATATTCAACTTGAAAATGAGGTTATGTTATGGCTTTAGTATTGAACTCTAAAAAAAATATCAGGAAAAATGTTTATATCAATCACGAATTGCCAAAAAAGAAAAAAGCAATTAAATTATTTGTTTTTAAACAAAAATTAATAAATTTTCTGGCAAAAATAAATGTAAATTTAAAATTCAATTCCATAAACATTACTAAAATAGTATTGTCTGTTGTTTTGGCATTGTCAATTTTTTCATTATTAACTTACCTTGTTTATCGTACTTATACCTATGCCACCAATTCGGAATATTTTAATATTCGGCATATTGAATTTACTAATAACAAACATCTTAGCGATGAAGAATTATTAAAAATATCAGGTTTGGAATTTGATAAAAATATTTTGACATATAATATTGATGAAATAAAATTTAAATTATTAAGAAATCCTTGGGTAGATAAAGTAACAATTACAAGGGATTTACCAAATAAGTTTTTCATTGATATTGTGGAAAAAAAACCTGTTTTTTGGGCTGTAAGAGATAATGAATTGTATTATATTGACAAGAACTTTAACTTTATTGCACCCATAACGGAAGAAAAGTTTATTTCATTGCCAACTTTACATATTAAAATTGAAGATGAATATGCTATGTCAAATTTAGCAAATTTTATTGACGAGTTAAATAATGCCGGTTTGCCATTTACAATTAATGATGTATCTTGGCTTAGCATAAATCCAATGATGAATTATGAGTTTTATATTGAAAATTTTAATATAAATTTCAGTGTGGGTATAGAAGATTTTAAAAATGGCGTTCAAAATCTTGCACTTGTGATGAGTGATTTGGAAAAAAGAAATGAAGTTGGTTTGGTAAAATCAATAAAAGTAGCTTTTAACCAAGTAACAATAGAAAAAAATTAGAAAAAAATTAGAAGAAAAATTAGAAATACCATTCAAATAATTGTATAAAAAAGTTTAGAAAAAATCTAAAATTAGCTTAAAAATTTTCTAGACAATTATGCGTTAATATGGCAAAATATTGAAAATACGACAGGAGGAATTTTGATGTCAAAATCCGAGCTATTGGTTGGACTTGATATTGGAACTACAAAAATTTGTACAGTAGTTGGAGAGGTTAACGATAACGGCAGTTTAAATATTGTTGGGGTTGGAAATAGTCTTTCTACCGGTCTGCGCAAAGGAGTTGTCGTAAATATTGAACAAACTGTGCAGGCAATACGACAAGCCATTGAAGAAGCTCAGGCCATGGTAGGTTGTGAGATAGGTTCGGTTTATGTCGGAATTGCAGGCAGTCATATAAAGGGCATGAATAGCCATGGAGTTATTGCCATAAAAAGCGGAGAAGTAACTTTTAAAGATGTTGAACGAGTTATTGACGCCGCAAAAGCAATTGCCCTTCCAATGGACAGGGAAGTTATTCATATTTTACCCCAAGAATTTATTGTGGACGGTCAAAGCGGTATTATCGATCCCATAGGAATGTCAGGGGTAAGGCTTGAAACAAATGTTCATATTGTTACAGGGACAATAACCTCAGCTCAAAATATTTTGCGTTCCTGTGAAAAAAGCAACCTTTATGTAACTGATATTGTGCTTGAAGCCTTGGCTTCTGCCAAAGCCATATCAACCGAAGAAGAAAGAGAAATTGGAGTAGCCATAGTTGATATTGGTGGCGGAACCAGTGATATTGCTGTTTTTGCCAATGATACGATTAAATACACAGCTTCAGTTCCTTTGGGTGGGCAAAATCTAACCAATGATATTGCCTATGGACTCAGAACTCCGGCAGCGGCAGCCGAGAAAATTAAAATAAAATATGGTTGTTGCTTAGATGCTTTGGTTTCTCCTGAAGAAATTATTGAAGTTCCGAGTGTTGGGGGGCGTGCGGCAAGGCATGCCACAAGAAGAGTTCTCACAGCAATGTGTGAACCAAGAATGGAAGAGATTTTCTTCAGAATAGACCAAGAGCTTTTAAAATCAGGATTTAAAGATAAAATAAGAGCAGGAGTTGTGCTGACAGGCGGAACTTCCTTAATCGAAGGAGCTCAAGAATTGGCAGAACAGGTGTTTGGAATGCCCACAAGAGTGGGAGCACCACAAAATTTAGGTTCGGGCTTTGTAGATATGGTCAATACTCCTAAATTTGCGACTGCTGTAGGTTTACTGTTTTATGGAATGGAAAAGGAAAGAAACGTTGATTTATTCACAGGTAAAACTTCAAACGAAAGCGGAACATTTTCACGGATTGTGGCAAAAATGAAAAATTGGTTTACAGAAATAAAATAAAATTTTGGAAGATCTGTATAATTAGTTTTAAGAAAATTTTCAAAAAAAACAATGGTTTCTTGATATTTTATAAAATTGTGTACTGAGGTAAAAGTTTTAAAAATCAATCAGTTAATGAAAAAACGTGGTTTTTTATTCTTGATTTTTGGTCATATTTACTTCGTAAAAGCTTTGCAAAAGCTTCTGAATCCTTGCATAGTGCATTGTGTAAAGATCTTTTTTATAGTAATAAATTTTGATTGAATGATTAAACCATGGGAGGCAAAAATGGATTTTACTGTTTCAAGTGACATCAGGCAATTAGCTAAAATTAAAGTTTTTGGGGTTGGCGGTGCCGGTGGAAACGCCGTACAGCATATGATAATTAATAAGCTCGAAAATGTAGAGTTTATATGTGCAAATACAGATGCACAAGCACTCCATGGTTCAAGTGCCGAGCATAAGATTCAGCTTGGTCCTCAACTAACCAAAGGACTTGGCGCAGGTGCAAAACCTGAAATAGGACAAAAAGCTGCCGAAGAAAGTATGCAAGAAATCAGCAAGCATCTAAATGATACCGAGATGATCTTTGTTACAGCCGGTATGGGTGGCGGTACAGGAACAGGTGCTGCTCCTGTAATTGCCAGAATGGCTAAAGAAAAAGGAATTTTGACTGTCGGAGTAGTTACCAAGCCTTTTTCGGTTGAAGGCAAAAGGGTTTCTGTTGCGGGAGCCGGAATTGATGAGATAAGACAACATGTAAATTGTTTAATCATTGTTCCAAATGATCGCTTAAAAGCCATTGCACCCAAAAAAGCTTCTATCAAAGACATGCTTTATAAGGCTAATGATGTTCTTTTATCTGCTGTTAGGGGTGTTACGGATGTTATTACAAAACCGGGTTTTGTTAACCTTGACTTTGCAGATATAACCACAGCCATGAGTAAACAAGGATCCGCACTTATGGGTGAAGGTATTGCAAGCGGTGAAAACAGAGCCCTTGAAGCAGCCAAACAAGCAATTCATAGCCCTTTATTGGAAGATATCAGTATTGCAGGTGCCAAGGCACTCTTGATTAATATTACAGGTCCAAATGTTAGCATGGACGAATATTTTGAAATTGGTGATTATATTAAAAATGCTTCCGTCGTGGACGATGAATTACCTGATATTTTTATTGGTGTTGTAGATACAGACGATGATGACGATGAAATCAGAATTACTGTCATTGCAACAGGTATTGAACCTAACAAGGCACCTGTTCAAAAAAGCAATGTAATTACATTTAATCCCATTGAAAAAATAGAAAAGGTTGAAAGTGTTGAAAGTCAAACCAAACATGATATGACAGCCCAAAACCAACAAAATAATGCAGAAAAAACTACCGTAAATAATAATTCTACCTCAACAAGTCAAGGAATGAATTATGTTCAAAATCGTGGGCAACTAAATGGTCAACAACGCGGTCAACAAAACGGAATGGAAAATTTTGCAAATGGTCAACAAAATATTCATATTCAAAATCAACCCTACTATAGTAGTGAAAATTATGATTCAACTATGTTTAATAGGTCAAGACATACACCGGGAGCAGAAGAATTTACTTTTGATACCGATGATGATATTCCAACCTTTATTCGTAAACAGGCGAATTAATATTTTAAATAATTTTGAAAATAATGATTTTGTGTATTAAATATAAAGTCTTTTAAAAAGATTAAATTCTTTTTTTTGGGGAAAACTCATTTTGATTGAAAAATGATGTTTTCCCTTTTCAAATTATAGCAATATAACTTTTTGTAGATTATTTTTTTAAAAATTAATATGAGTGGAAGTAATCAAAAATAAATTAAATTGAATTAATAGAATAAAGCTATGGAAAATAAAAATTATAATAATGAAAATACCATAAAATTAAAGTTCTTGGGGCGTGATTGGTTCATTATACGGGCAAATATGGAAGAACTTTGGGAAGAAATGGTAGAATTATCAGAAAAAAATAATATTAATGAAAGTGGTGAAATCGAAGAAAGAATTCCATATTTTGCAGAATTGTGGGCTTCTTCTTTGGCTCTCGGTTCTTGGCTGGGCATGAACAGAGAATCTATTAAAGGAAAATTTTGTTTGGATTTAGGGTGTGGTCTTGGCTTTACAGCCATGGTCGGTGCATATTTGGGAGCAAAAGTGCTTGGAGTTGATTTTGAACCAAGAGCAATTGCTTTGGCATTGGAAAATGCAGAAAAAAATAATTTTAATTTGGTCAATTATCCGCAAATCATAAAAAATAATTATAATCAGAATGGTATTGATTATTACATTGACTTTCAAGTTATGGATTGGCGAAGACCTTGGATTGCTAAAAATTCTTTGGATATAATTTGGGCTTCTGATATTATCTATGAAAAAAAATTTTTTGAGCCTGTTACAAAATTTCTAAACTATGCTTTAAAAATTGATGGTTATGCTTATATTGCCGAACCAAATCGTACAATTTTTACAGCATTTCCGGATTTGATAAAAAAAATGTTTTTAGTTGAAAAAGTTTATTTTGAAAAAACAAAAGCTTTATCTGAAAATATTCCAAGTGCAAATGTAAGCATTTGGAAAATAACCAAAAAATAATTAATAAAATTTCGTTTTGATATAAGTAGTCATTATTTAAAGGAAAAATATAATGAAAATTTTTAAAATTTTAAGTGCAGTGATTTTCAGCTTAAATATTAGTTTTTCAAGTTATGCCTTAGAAACAGTAGAGGGTAAATGCTCATGGTATGGCCCGGGGTTTCATACCAGAACAACAGCAAATGGTGAAAAATATGACATGTATGGGGTAAGTGCCGCCCATAGAACCTTGGCCTTTGGAACCTTGGTCAGGGTTACCCATTTAAAAAACAAAAGGTCAACAGTAATCAGAGTAAATGATAGGGGGCCTGTTCCCAAATCTGTATATATGGACTTATCATATGCGGCAGCTAAGGGTTTAAACATGATCAATGAAGGTAGAGCCAAGGTAAAATTTGAAATTGTTGGCAATAAAAAAGGAATGTTCACTAAAGACGAAAGTTTTTTTGTTAACCTTGATGTTCGTTTGGAATCTAAAAAAGAATATGAAAAAATCAATAGCAATCTTGCAAAACTGTATACAGTAGGTATAAAAAATGCCTCAAGCTTATTGCAAGAAATTGACAATGGGCTTTGTCTTGGCCCCTTTGAGGAATTTATGGAAGCAGAAAAAATATTTTTTAAAATAGCTACCCTTTATCCCCATGCCACAATTTGGCTCAAGGATAATTCTAAAATGAAAAAAGCAGAGAAACAAAATTAAGCAATCATGTGCCTCTTTCCTCAAAATATGGTTTTGAATAAAAAAATATTGGTAGGGATTAAATTATTGCCCTGATACAACTGATAGATGACATGGAAATAAGTAAAAGAATGGCAATTTTCTTAAATTTCTTTTCTTCAATTTTTCCATACAATTTATTGCCAAACCAAATTCCAAAAACTAAAATGGGGGTTAAAAATAAGGCTCCCCAAAGGGTTTGAAAAGTTGTAATTCCCTGTTGAACAAAAATGGCAGAAGCCCAAATGTCAGTAAAGAGGAAAAAGGCAATAATTGAAGCACGCCCTACCGCCAAGCCTGTAGGACTGGAAAAAAACATCAAAATTACAGGCGGCCCACCATTGGCAGAAGCTCCGTTGATAATGCCTGAAATTATTCCGGTTCCTGTGATTTCATGGGCTTTTAAATGTCTGCTTAAATGATAGCCTCTAAGCATAATAAGCCCAAGCACAATCACAGTAATATTTATAATAATGGTCATGAGCTTGGCAGGAATTAAAACTAGCAAGGCGACACCCACGGGAGTTCCGATCAATATCCCAACACAAAGCCATTTTAATGTGCCCCAATGGACTTGGCGCCAAACAAAGGGAAGATGGACTATGCTTGCAAAAACCTCCCATAATAAAATGTAGGAAGTTGCTTTAGCGGGAGTCATGAATAAAGTCATGATTATAATCATGGTCATGGAAAAGCCAAAGCCCGAAACTCCACGCAAAATACTGCCCAAGATTAAGGCAATTGAGATATAAAAAAGTTCCAAAGGGGAGCTTCCAAAAAGTTCAAAAATCATGTCCATAATATTTCCCAAAAAAAATACATGTTGAAAATGCACAGAAACACATCTTTATTTCCTGTTCGGCTATAACTAATATCAAATTTTATTAAAGTTGACAATAAATAATATGATAGGTTTAGTTGATGTCCACGTCAATCCGCTAGTGAAATTAACTTTCAAAAATCAAAATATTTTTTAAGGTATTTTTTAAAAAAGATTAGTAAAACAATATATTATAAAAAAACATATTTTATACAAAAAATATATAAAATTTAAATGAAAAAAACAATGATATGTCAATATATTATAAAAGTGAAAAACTATTTCAATTAAGATGCGTTAGCCCTGCCAAACCCCCTGCAAAGGCAGTGACTTTCTTTGCAAACTCCAATGATTTTTTATTTCGTTAACCTACAATTCTAATTTTATAATATATCAAGAAAAAAATACCAGTATCTTGCTTTAACTAAAAGTCTTTGTATTGCTCCACCAACTCATGCCTTTCAGTTTGAGATGTTGCTGATTTTCATTCAAAGTGTGAAAATTGAAAAATTATAAAAAATAATGAGTTATAAAAAAAAATCAAAATTTTTGAAAATTTTTCTTGCCAAAGTTTAAAAATTGTAATAGAAAGTTTTTTGTTAAGTGCATAAGCTTACTGAATGTGCGAGAGTGGCGGAATTGGTAAACGCACTGGACTTAGGATCCAGCGGAGTATTCCTTAAGAGTTCGAGTCTCTTCTCTCGTACCACTAAAAATTACAGGCCTATGGCTCCATACAGGTCCATCTTAGAGGCCAAAAAGGAGCCTACTATGGCATATACAATTGAAAATCCCTCCCAGACCTCATGCAAAATTCACTTTAGCCTTACAGATAAAGAAGTTAATTCTGTAATTAATTCTACGTTAAAAAAATATGCTAGTGAAGTAAAAATTGATGGTTTTCGTCCCGGAAAAGTTCCCCATTCTATCATCGAAAAACGCTATGGTGAAGATCTTTATAGTCAAGCCAAAGAAGAGCTTGTCAATACAAATTTAAGAACTGCCTTGGATAATGAAAAAATTCGTCCTGTAAATTCCATAAATTTTGAAAACGAAGATGAAATGCCTGCGCTTAAAAAAGGTGAAGGTTTTTCATTTGTGGTTGTTTTTGAAGTTATGCCTAAAATTGATTTGCCCATTGATTTTTCTTCCTACAGTGTGACCTATGATGAAATCAGCGTGAGTGATGAAGAAGTTGATAAAAATATTGAATTTTTCTTGCAATATTATTCAAAACTTGAAGAAGTGACAGAAGATCGTTATCCTGAAGCAGGTGATGTGCTGTTGGTTGATCTTGAAGGTTCTTTAGATGGTAGCCCTGTTGAAGGAATGAATACCAAAAACTTCATGATGCAACTTTCCGATAATAATAAGAATAAAGAACTTGAAGATCTTGCTCGCAGTGTGAAAAAAGGTGAAGAAGGCACAGGAACCATGGTTTGTCCCGATGATTATCCCCATGAGGAATTTCGCGGTAAAACCATTGACATTAAAATGAATGTCCATAATATTCAAAAGCAAATTATTCCTGCCCTTAATGATGATTTTATTAAACAAATAGGCCTTGAAAGTGTTGAGCAATTCAAAGATATTATGCGTAAAAAAGTGGAAACTGATAAACAAAATAACGCAAAAATGATAGCTCAAAAAGAAATAATTGCAAAAATTATGGAAGATTATGACTATCCATTGCCTGAAAGTATGGTAAAAGCAGCCCTTAATAATTATATGATGCAAGCTCGTTATGAACTTGGCAAGCAAAATGTTAATCCTGAACAAATGGTTCAAGCTTTGGCAGATATGAAAGATAAGGGTGAAGAAAATTCCAAAAATGATACAAAAAACCATATATTCTTATTAACTGTTGCCGATAAATATAAATTGGAAGTAAATCATGCTGACGTGCAAGAATATGTCAAGCAACTTGCCCTAGAAACAGGACAAGAGTTTAATAAGGTGCTTGAACAAGTTTATAAAAGTGATATGTTAAATGAAATAAGAGAAAGAATTTTGGCAGGTAAAGCCCTTGATTTAATCTTTGAACAAGCTCAAAAAGTACCAAGTGCCAATACTGAAAATTCTGTTTCTGAATAAGATAAGCATATCTTCATAAATATTTGATAAATAAATTATTCATAATATACTGAATTATAAGAATAACAATTAAGTTTTTATTTGTGGAGTGTGTTTTTTCGCATTTTTCGTTTGGATGTAAAGTATTATAAGGAAAGAGGGTGACTCTTCCAATAAAGTCAGGGGGAAAACTTGTTTTTTCAAAAAACGTAGTTTTTCCCCTTAATTTAATTTTTTTTGCTCTTGCCAAACAAAGAATATGTTTTATTTTAACCGCAGGCAGATTTTTTTCTGTCTGCGGATAGTAATTTTAGTATTTATAACATATTGGAATATTACCAAATTAAAATACAGTCTTTTTTGATGTATAAAAAATATTTGGAAAATTATTTAATAATTAACTTATAATCAAAATTTTCTCTTTAGGAGTATAGAATGAATATCCCAATGGTCATAGAAACAACAGGACGTACCGAGCGCGCCTATGATATATATTCAAGATTATTAAAGGACAGAATTATTTTGCTTGGAACTGATGTCAATGATACAGTTGCTTCTTTAATTTGTGCTCAACTTTTATTTTTGGAATCTCAAGATCCTGAAAAGGAAATTAGTTTATATATTAATAGCCCCGGTGGTTCGGTTACAGCCGGCATGGCAATTTATGATACAATGCAATTTATTGCAGCCCCTGTTACTACCTTATGTCTTGGCAGAGCTGCCAGTATGGGAGCTTTTTTGCTTGCAGGTGGCACAAAGGGCAAAAGATTTGCTTTGCCCCACAGTCAAATTATGATTCATCAGCCTTCAGGCGGTTATCAGGGACAAGTAACTGATATTGAAATTCATACCAAGGAAGTTTTACGTTTAAAAAAGAATTTAAATTCAATTTTAGCTGATAATACAGGGCAAAATATTAAAAAAGTTACTGCTGATACTGAAAGAGATAATTATATGACAGCAGAAGCAGCCCTTGAATATGGTATAATTGACAGTATTTTGGTTTCTCGTAAGGATTTAGGTTAATCCTTACCTTGTAAAAATTGATTTTTAATATTTAATAAAATATAAATAAATCAAAATAGTTATACTATTAACTAACAAATGTTTTTAAGGAAAGATGCAATCACTTATGTTTGAGGGGGAAAAACTCGCCCAGCCTTTAGGCGTAAAGGATTGTCTCAAAAAAACGTGGTTTTCCCCCTCAAACAGGAATCACGTGGGTTTGATCCTAACATAATAGAGTAAAAAAATGATAAAAAGAAAAGATAAAGGTCTTACTTGCACATTTTGTGGTAAGGGTGAATATGATGTAAAACATTTTATTCAACATCAGAATTCTTGTATTTGCGATAAGTGTGTCAAGTCTTGCCAAGAAATAATCGAACATCAAGAAAAACCAACTATTTTACAAGAAAATCAGCTTCTTACCCCAAAAGAAATTAAGTCTAGACTTGATGAATATGTAATAGGGCAGGATAAGGCAAAAAAAATTCTCTCTGTTGCGGTTTATAATCACTATAAGAGGGTTTTTCATGCCCGTGAACTTGGTGATGTTGAGCTTGAAAAAAGTAATGTGCTTTTGGCCGGCCCTTCAGGAAGCGGTAAAACCCTTTTGGCAAAAACCCTTGCCAAAATTTTAAATGTTCCCTTTGCCATTGCCGATGCAACCACCTTGACAGAAGCAGGTTATGTGGGCGAAGACGTAGAAAATATCTTGGTGCAACTTGTTCAAAATGCTGAATATAATTTGGATGCTGCAGGGCGAGGAATTATTTATATTGATGAAATTGATAAAATTTCTCGAAAAGGTGACAGTCCGTCAATTACCAGAGATGTTTCAGGTGAAGGCGTGCAACAAGCACTTTTAAAAATTGTGGAAGGCACAGAAGCCAATATTCCACCAAAGGGCGGACGCAAGCACCCACAGCAGGAGTTTATTCGTCTAAATACTTCAAATATTTTGTTTATCATGGGCGGTGCTTTCATTGGGCTTGAAAAAATGGTTGAGCAAAGAAGCAGAGGCACAAGCATGGGCTTTGGTGCCAATATTTCCCAAAAGAAAGATCAAAATATCAGCCAATTACTTGATCAAGTAATTCCGTCTGACCTTGTCCAATTCGGACTTATTCCTGAGTTTGTGGGTCGTATTCCTGTTATTACCCATGTGGATGAATTGTCAGAAGATGATTTAATCAGAGTTCTTACCGAGCCCAGAAATGCTCTTACCAAGCAGTATCAAAAATTATTTGAACTTGATAATGTCAGTTTGCATTTTGAAAACGATGCCCTTAGAGCCGTTGCCCAAAAGGCACTTGAACGTAAAACAGGAGCAAGGGGGCTTCGCAATGTGCTTGAGGCTGTAATGCTTGACATTATGTATGACTTACCTGACACTGCCAAGGATAAACAATGCATTATAACCAAGGGCGTTATTGAAAACCAAGACCCTCCTCTTTTTTTAAATAAGACAAAAAATAAGGCAAGTTCTTTTTAACCTTTTTTGAAAATTTCGGGAATACTATGCCAGAAAAAGATGATAATTATAAGCAAAATTCCAGAATTTTGCCCATTATGACTTTAAGGGAAGTGGTTATTTTTCCAAATGCGATTATGCCACTTTTTGTTGGACGTGAATCCTCCATTAAAGCCATAGAACAAGCTATAAGCTCCTATGGAAAATATATATTTTTGGTTACTCAAAAGGAAGCTGACATTGAGAAGCCAAAGCCAAGTGATTTGTACGAAATTGGGGTTGTCAGCCGAGTTTTACAATTAATGCGTTTACCGGACGGAAGTATTAAGGTACTTTTTGAAGGTCTTTATCGTGCCACTTGGGAAACCCTTTCAAAAGAAAATTTAATTAAAAATTTTTCCACTGAAAATTTAGAAGATGAAAATTCAGAACTTGGTGAAAGAACAAAAAATAAAGTCATTGATCAGTTAATTGTTGAATCTGAAAAAATGGCAGACAATATTGAATTTCACTTAAATCCCTATGGTTCAAAACAATATCCTTGTCTTATTACAACTCAATTGCCTGAAATGGAAGAAGACCAAAAGAATACAGAAGTTTTGGCAAGAGCTGTGCATGAAGCCATTGAAGAGTTTGGAAAAGTAAATCGTAAGATAAGTCAGGAACATTTAGCGTCAATTTCAGGTATTATGCAGGCAGGAAAGTTGGCAGACAGTGTTCTTCCCCATTTGAAAATGTCCTTTGTCAAGAAGCAAGAAATTTTAGAAATTTTAAATCCTGAAAAACGTTTGGAACAGGTTTTTGAACTTTTGAATAATGAACTTGCCGTCAGCTCCCTTGAAAAGAAAATTAAGGGCAGAGTTAAAGAACAAATGGAGAAAAATCAAAAGGAATATTATCTTACCGAACAAATTAAAGCCATTCACAAGGAAATGGGGCAAGATGACCCTCAAGTGGAAAGTGAAGAGCTTGAAGCTAAAATCAAAGCCAAAGATTTACCTACAGAGGCCAGAGAAAGGGCTTTGCGTGAATTGAAAAAACTTCGCCCCATGTCTCCTGCTTCTGCCGAATATACCGTTGCCAGAAATTATATTGATTGGTTGCTTGACCTACCTTGGAATAGCCTAAAGGAAATCAAGATCAATTTGGAAGAATCAACCAAAATTCTAAATAGTGCTCATTTTGGCTTAAAAAAGCCCAAGGAAAGAATTTTGGAATATTTGGCCGTACAAAAATTGACAGATGGTTTAAAAGGGCCGATTTTATGTTTTGTGGGGCCTCCCGGTGTTGGGAAAACATCATTGGCAAAATCTGTTGCAAAGGCGACAGGGCGTGAATTTGTCCGAATCTCCCTTGGTGGGGTTCGTGATGAAGCTGAAATCAGAGGACATAGAAGAACCTATGTGGGAGCAATGCCCGGAAAAATTTTAATGGCTTTGAAAAAAGCTAACTATAATAATCCACTATTTTGTTTAGATGAAATTGATAAGATGACATCAGACTTTAGAGGAGATCCATCATCTGCTTTGCTTGAGGTTTTAGATCCTGAACAAAATAACAGCTTTAATGATCATTATTTGGATTTGGATTATGACCTTTCCAAAGTGTTTTTCATAACCACTGCCAATTCCTTGGGTTCCATTCCTGCCCCACTTAGGGACAGAATGGAAATTATAGAATTAAACAGCTATTTGGAAACAGAAAAAATGTCCATAGCCAAGGACTTTTTGCTTCCAAAGCAATATAAGGCACATGGGATTGATCAAGATAATTTGACCATAAATGATGAGACAATGCTTGAAATTATCAGATCCTATACCAGAGAATCCGGAGTCAGAAATCTGGAGCGTGAAATTGCTTCGCTTTGTAGAAAATCTGCAATAAATTTAGTTGCATATATCGATGCAGAAGAAAAAGCTCAAATGGATTTGGATACTGAATTTCAAATTAAGGCTGAAAAAAATAAACAAATTGAAATAAATGAATTTAATCAAGATGACTCTAAAAAAGAATTGACATCTCATCTTGAGATTACAACAGAAAATCTTAATACTTATTTGGGTGTTAAAAAATATCGTTTTGGTGAGAAAGATGATTATGCTCAAATAGGAGTTGTAACAGGCTTGGCTTTTAATAATGTGGGTGGCGATATTTTATATGTGGAAACTGCTCTTATGCCTGGCACGGGAAAAATTTCCATTACAGGGCAACTTGGCGATGTGATGAAAGAATCTGCCGAAGCTGCCTTTAGTTATATTCGCTCAAGAGCAAATATTCTGGGTTTAAGACAAGACTTTTATAAAGAACTTGATATTCATGTTCATGTTCCTGAGGGTGCAACTCCAAAGGACGGGCCTTCGGCTGGCATAACCATTGTCACTTCCATAGCTTCTGCTTTGCTTGGAGTACCTGTTTTGGATTCCATTGCCATGACAGGGGAAATTACCCTTAGGGGCAGAGTGTTGCCCATTGGCGGACTCAGAGAAAAACTTTTGGCAGCCAGAAGAAGCAATATAACAAGTGTAATCTTACCTCTCGATAATAAAAAAGATTTGGAAGATGTGCCAAGCGAGATTTTACACGATTTAAAAATTATATTTGTGAAAGATGTGGACGCAGTTTTACCCATTGCCTTTGGTTTAGATATCAAAGATGTCTTTATCAATGGCTCAGATTCAGAATTTATCAAAAATTTGAAAATCTTGCCGGAATCTACAACGACACAATAACGAGTTTTTCCTCAGGTGATTTTGGATTGAGAGGGGAAATCCCATTTTTTTGAAAAAAATGATGTTTCCCCCCTCAAACGTAAGCAATCGCTTCCCCCTTTCCTGAAAAACATTTTGTTAGATGGTAATGTAACTATTTTGATTTATTTATATTTTAGTTAATATCAAAAATAAAAATCATGACATAACTATGATTTTTTTAAACCGAAATTACATGGCTTCCCATCTTTCTTAAAAATAAAAGCATAATAAGTGCAAGTAATTAAAAAGTTTTGTGGGGGAGAGCTCGAGAGGGGGAACTTTTTCAAAAGTTCCCCCTCTCGAAAAATAATAAATAAATTAATATAAAGTGAGTATTATGGAATTTTTAAGATCTATTTTTTCGTATTGGTATTCTGCCCTTGCCATAATTTTAGTCTTTGGCGGATTAATTTTCATTCATGAGCTTGGGCATTTTCTTGCAAACAGAGCCATGGGAATTGGGGTTATAACCTTTTCCATTGGTATGGGTCCAAAATTATATGCCTTTAAACGAGGTAAAACGGAATATAGGCTATCATGGCTTCCTTTTGGGGGCTATGTGGCTGCTGTTGGTGAATATAGTAAAGAAATTGAGGAGCTTGGCTTTACAGATTCTGAGGCAATTTACAATAGACCACCATGGCAAAGAATGGTTTTGGCCTTTGCGGGACCTTTTGCCAATCTTTTTTTAGCTTGGTTTATTTATGCCATGTTGGCATTTTCATCAGGGCTTGCCATTCACTTGCCGCAAATCGGAAATATCAGCCCTGATTCTCCCGCTGAGTTGGCAGGAGTAAAGCATGGGGATACAATTTTGTCTATCAATGGAGTTCAATTGGATAGGTGGGAGCAATTACCTGAAATTGTAACTGCTTCAAATGGCTTAACCATGGACTTTGTAATTGAAAGAGATGGAAAAGAACAAGTTTTGGGCATAACTCCAAAGGTAATGAGCAAAACAAATATATTTGGCGAAGAAGAAAAAGCCTATTTAATCGGAGTGCAACCCCTTGGCACCTTGCGTTATGAAGAGTTGAATTTTGGACAGGCTTTGAAGCAAGGATTTGTTCAATGTTGGGATATGATGGCATTAACTTTGACAGGTTTGAAAAAACTTATCACCGGTTCTGTGCCTGCTGACGCCGTCGGAGGCCCTATTTTAATTGGGCAAATGATTGGAGAGCAAGCCAAAGCAGGAATAGTTTCACTATTGTTATTAACTGCTTTAATCAGTGTAAACCTAGGTCTTTTAAATTTATTGCCAATTCCTGTTCTTGATGGTGGCATGATTTTATTTTGCTTGATTGAGATGATTATCCGCAGACCTGTTCCTGAATTTATTCAGGAAAAATCCATGGTTTTTGGTGCTGTTTTATTGATCGGATTGATGGTTTTTGCCACATTTAATGATATAATGCGTTGGTTTGGATAGATAGCAATTTTGGATCAAAATCTTTTGAATAATAAATTCAGATCATAATTAAATAATTTATAATGGGGGGAGTATTAAGCATTTAACTTAATATTCCCTTCTAAATTAACAAATAGTTATTCTGTTTTTCAGTATCGACTATTTATCTTAGGTAAATTCATGTCAAAAAAGATATATTTAGTTTTAAACGCTGCCGAGAAGCAAATTCAATTTATCATTGCCAATGATGAAAAATTATTATACCAATACGAGTATAATTCGCCTAAAAATGGTATGGATTCCTTATTTAGTCTCCTTGCTAAAGCCTGTGAGCAAATTGAAATTAATCCAAATCAAATTTCTCATTTGGCCTGTGTGTCCGGTCCGGGTAATTTTATGGGGATTAGGCTGACAGCTCTTTTGACATCTGTGTTTTTTCTTTGCGATAAAGAAAATAAATTTCAAGCAGGACTTGATTATCTTCAATGCTTGGCATTAAATATTGAGGGAAAACAAGATGAAATTGTAAAGGTTTTGACAAATGCCACCAAGACCGGTGTTCACTGTGCAGATTATAGCTATAATGAACATGGTTTGCCCATTCAAATCACTCCCCTTAGATTGATAGATTTACCAAAAAATGGAAAAATTCATGATGAATTTAATCAAAAGCCCAATTATATATTGGGTAGTGGTGTGGAATTGCTTGGGGAACATTATAAAAATATGTATCCCGAATCAAATTTATTAGGCAATGAATATAATAATCCAAGTTTACTTAGTCTTTATAAAATGATTAAAGTAGCAAATTGGACAAAACAAAATATCAGTCCCATTTACTTGAAAAAATGCGATGCCTTGGAAAATTTAGACGCAATTTCACTGAAACAAGGGCAAAATCCGGAAAAAGCCCATAAAGAATTGGACAGATTGATGAATTTATATGATTTTTCAACAATGATGTAACTATTTTGATTTATTTATATTTTACTAAATTTAGGGCATTTTTGGAAAAGAATTGTCCTAAAATGCCCTAATCACTTCATTGGAGCATGGCGACATTGAAGTGCAAAAAGCAAGAATAGAAGTGGCTTTGCCACTTCGTTAAATGATTGCTTTTTGAAAGTTATATGGGGTAGAGCAGTTTCAATCTTTATTGAAACTGCTCTAAATTAAAAACCATACCAAAATTGTGATTTTTGAAAACCGGAATGGCGTGGTGGTTTTTCCCCTCAAGAAAATTAGATGCGTTGCCTCTGCGGTATGGCGTTTTTTGGCTTATCTGTTTAAACTAAAAAATCTTGACCATCTTGGAAAATAATGTTTTAATTTTTTTGAAGAACTGTTTTACTCAGTGCTTTTTTATTAGAAAATATTAGAACCATGTCATGACAAATAATAATTTACTGAAATTTATGAGGCTTTTATATGACAAAAGCTGATTTGATCGCTATCATTGCCAAAGAAGCGGATTTGACAAAGTCGGCTGCCGAGATTTTTTTAAATTTATTTTTAACCACAGCAACCAATTTACTTATTTCTGAAAAGAAATTATTTTTGTCAAATTTTGGAACTTTTTTAGTAAATATACAAAAGCAAAGAATGGGATATAATCCGAAAACAGGAAAACCTATTCAAATTCATGAAAAAAATATAATTAAATTTAGGTCTGCAAAATATTTAAAAGATGCTATTCGTAAATGTAATTAAAATTAAATTTTTTGCTGAATTTTTATATTTATTATCACATCAATCCGCTTGTGAAAATTACTTTCAAAAATAAAAATATTTAAAAAGTTCTTTTAAAAAATAAATGTAAAACAATATGTTAGAATAATTTGTTTTTTATGGAAAAGGGAGTTTGAGGTAGGAAAACACGTTTTTTTCAAAAAAACGTGTTTTTCCTACTCAAAAAATACAAAAACGGATTGACGTGTATTTATTATAGAAAATAATAAATACTTTTCTATTAAATTAAAAAATAAATTTTTTAGTTTTTCAAGGAAATATTATTTTTTTAAACTGTTTTTTGTTCTTTTGTATATCTTTTTAGTTAGTATTAGGGGGTATTATGTTAAAATATGGTGAAAGTATTCAAAGCTTGTTTCCTTGGGACGTGCCTTTCTGGGATCCGGCCTATGCACTTTTTTTTAATGTGGTCTATTTAATCTTGACAGTAGTATTTATAGGAATTGGACTTGTGATTTATAAAACCTATAAAGATGTGAAAAACGATAAATCAGATGATAATTTAACTCATAGTAATCATTCTCAAAACAATTGAATATGTTCTATGGTTGTTTTGAAAATAATTAAAAATATAAAGTAAATATCCAAAATTAAAATTTGCAAGAAATAAGCACAAAACGTGTATTTTCTTGCAAATTTTGGTTTAATACAATGTTGATCAATATTTGAAATTTAGGAAATCATAGTATTTTTTAAAAAAAAGTAAAATTATAACAATTGATTATGTGTATTTAAAAAAAAAGCCCTTGCCTGTCAGAAAATAGTGTTTATTATATATTTGTAAATTCTGTATTGAAATTACAATGGAAATTTTAAATATTTTTAAAATTCCAAAAGTTGTTATCCTTTAATGAATGAAAAATTTCTCATTCATTATTCATAAAAGTTTTGGTTTCATATACTTTTATGAAAATAAATGATTTATAAAATCCGATAAATGTAAATCATTTAAATTTAATTATACGAGGTTAATTACATGCCAATGTTTGATTTTTATTGTTCAAAATGTGATAAACAGTTTGAAGAACTGGTAATTGGCGATGATGTGGCTTCTTGTCCACATTGTGACAGCAAAGATATTGAACGTTTGGTCAGCGTGCCAAGTCCTCAAAAAACCGGCGCTTTTCCATTTAAAGTAGGTCCTGTTCATTCCAGTGTAAAAATGTCCGGTTCTTCAGGTTCTGCTTGTGCAAAAAGTTCTTGTCCAAAATCTTGTGCAGGTAATTGATAAAAATTAGTTAAAATTTAGGAGAATAGATAATGATAAAACTTATAAAGTTTTCAGGAATTGTATTTTTATTAACATTTTTAATGGCAAATAATGCTCAAGCAATTAATTTGCCTTCCTTTAGCCCCTTAGTTAAAGAAGCCAGTCCGGCAGTTGTAAATATTAGCACAGAAAGGGAAGTAAGATCTCGCTCTTTTGGTGATGGATTTTCAGGTATGCCACCGGAAATGGAAAGATTTTTTGAACAATTTAATCCTTTTTTTGGTGGACAAGGTAATCAAAAACCCAGACTGCAAAGCTCCTTGGGAACAGGATTTATAATTTCTGATGATGGTTATATTGTAACAAATAATCATGTTGTTCAGGGTGCAAGTAAAATTGAAGTTAATTTTGCAGACGAAAGTGGGAAAAAAGAAGGACTTCAAGCAAAATTAATTGGTTCTGACCCTGAAACTGATATTGCTTTATTAAAAATTGATGTGGATTTTAAATTACCCGTATTAAAATTTGGAAATTCAGATGCCCTTGAAGTTGGAGAATGGGTTGTTGCAATAGGTAATCCTTTTGGACTTAGCAGCACAGTAACAGCAGGGATTGTTTCAGCCAAAGGAAGAGATATTCAGTCAGGTCCCTATGATAACTATTTACAAACAGATGCTTCCATAAATCCGGGCAACAGCGGTGGTCCTTTACTAAATCTAAAAGGTGAAGTAATTGGAATAAATACAGCAATTTCTGCCAATGGGCAAGGTATTGGTTTTGCAATTCCAAGTAAATTGGCTTCCTTTGTGGTTGAGCAATTAAAAACAGGTAATAAGGTTAGCAGGGGTTGGATTGGAGTTACAGTTCAAGACTTGGATAAAATGACTGCCAGTGCTCTTGGTGTGGAAAATGGAGAAGGTGCATTAATTGGATCTGTTATGCCAAACGAACCTGCCGAAAAAGCAGGACTTCGCTCAGGTGACATTGTTATCCAAATTGGTGATAAAAAAATTAAAGATGCTTCAGATTTGACTCGTACAATAGGCTCCTATAAACCGGCATCTAAGGTTAGAATTATTGTTTTGCGAAATGGTAAAAAACAATCCTTTGATGTTGTGCTTGGTGAAAGAAAAGTTCCGGGGCAAGCAAACACTCTTGAACCCATTGATAAGCATGCAACTGTCAGTCTTGGTGTTACCGTTCAAGCTTTGGACGATCAGCTAAGACGCCAATATCAACTTGATCCTAAAACAACAGGTTTAATAGTGCTTAATCTTGAACAAGATGGCAGAGCTGCCAAGGCAGGACTTAAAAAATTCGATATCATCGTCGAAGCAAATTTAAAACCTGTAAATTCAGCCAAAGATCTTGCCGAAGTGATTGACAATGAAGGTGTAAAAAGAGGTGCTATTGCACTACTTATAAATCGTCAAGGCACAAGATTTTTATTAACAATACCTTTGAAAGAAGATAAATAATTCCTAAGTTTGGAACCTTGCACAATTTTTTTTGTAAGGTTCCAAATATTCTAAGATATTTTTTATGCTTTAATCGGCATTTCCTAAAAAGAAACCTCTGCACAAAAATTTATCTAAAAATAAAAAATTTCATTCTAAAAACAGATTTTTTTAAAAATTAATAATTGTGCAGAGGTTACAAAATTTGTTTTTAGAATTTTAATTTATCAGAAAATACAGTGTTTTTAAATATAATTAAAATTTACAAAACATGAGGCTTTGACTAAATCAGTGCTTCAATAAAAAATAGTTATGCATGGTCTCGAAATGTCCTTTTAGGCTTGTTTTTCAGGAGAGTTTATGGATTTTATAGTAAATAATTTTAGTAGTTTTTTTATTTGGACAATATTTTTAATAGGTGTTTTTTATCCTTTTAAGATTGCATTTTCTAAGAAAAAATATACAACTCCCGGAAAATGTAGCTGCGGTAAAACTTTAAGACTGAGTGATGATCCAACAGCTTATTCTAAATGCTGTACCGGTCTAAGTATTTCATTATGTGAGTGTGGCAAATATAATAAAGTATAAGTTAGAGGGTTAGCTATGAGTAATAAGAAAGAAAACATGGATGATATTAAAATCAGTCTCAATTTATTGAAATGGTTAAAAGGTCATGAGAGTAAAAATGAAGAATCATTATGGGAAAATCTAAGTAATGGTGAAAAGTCAGTTTTTAAACCAATCAGAGAACTTTTGCTTGAGCGTGAAAAAAAAATATCCGAACTTGAACAAAAGTTTAATGCTCAAGAAAGAGAATTGGCTTTTTATATGACAGGGATTAGATCTTTGGCTGCACCTGTTTTCATAAAAAATGATGAAACTAAATATGATTTTATAAACACTATGTTTTTAGATGTGTTTGATGCCGATGAAGATGAATTTATTGGGAAAAATAATTTAGAACTGGAATATTTATCAAAAGAGAGTCAAATAGAGTTGCAAGAAGAAGATGTTTATGTAACTGAAAATCTGAAAACAGCTCACAGGGAAATTGAATTATCGTTAAAAGATGGTTTAAAAAAATGCTGGTATTGGACAACAGGTTTTAAAGATAAGTTTGGTAGAGTGGGCAGTATTGGAACTTTTACAAATATTACAACTTTACTTGATCAAAATGATGAATTAAATAGTCAAATTGATGAACTTGCTTCTGAAAAAAAAGAAATTGAAAAGCTGGCTCAAATAGATCCCTTAACCGGTTTGTATAATAAATTGAGTATGAATAGTCATATGCAAAAACTAATCAGAGCACATGAAATTTATGGCACAAGTTTTTCTGTTCTTATGTTTGATATAGATCATTTTAAACAAGTTAATGATAATTATGGGCACCTTGAAGGTGATAATGTGTTGAGAAAGACAGGGCAATTAACTCTGGATTCTACTCGTCAAATTGATGTTTGTATTAGGTATGGCGGAGAAGAATTTTTAATTCTTTTGGCTGGAACACCTTTAGAAAATGCAAAAACATTTGCTCAAAGGTTTTGTCTTGCTTTCCCCGAAAAAATTTTAAAGTCTGATAACAGTCCTGTGACCATAAGTATTGGTGTTGTGGAATTTAAGGAAAATGAATCCATTGAAGATTTAATCAGAAGAGCTGATTCAAACCTTTATTCAGCCAAACGAGGCGGAAGGAATCAAGTTGTTGCGAGCTAAATCTTTGACCTATGCTAAGATATTATAAAGCGCTGATAAGGACGGTAATAATTAAAGCTTATTTTACCGACTTTATCAGCGTTTTATTCCACATTATTCCAATTCACGCCATTCCGGTTTTAAAAAAACATAATTATGGCATGATTTTTGATTTTAGACATTAAATAAAATATTAATAAATCAAAATATTTATATTGTTATTTGAAAAAATGTTTTTTCAGGAAGGGGGGAAGCGATTGCTTACGTTTGAGGGGGAAAAACTCGCCCAGCCGTCAGGCGTCGTGGAATGATTCAAAAAAATGTGGTTTTCCCTCTCAAGAAAAATTAGATGCGTTGCCCTGCCCAAACCCTCTACAAAGGGACTCCCTTTGCAAACCCCAATGATTTTTTCAAAATTTGTTTGAAAAAATGGCAAAAATAAGAAGTTTTCACTAATCAATTGTGATAAATATCTTCTAATATAAGAATTGGAATGACGTGCGTTTTATTCAGAAAGTACTTATATTTTATGGTTGATAAACTTTGTAAGATTTTAACAAAAAAAATTCTTTCAATTTTATTAATATTCAAGTAATGTATTTTCCATAATGTTGTTTAAATAATATAATATTGAATCAATAAAATTTTTTATATGATTTATTATGTTATGATATTTGTAAAAAATATATTATAAATTGTTTTATGAAATTTGTGGATGTCGAAAATAAATTTCGGCTAAATCTACGTCGTGCAAAGTTTTCTGTTGTGAAAACTTTGATAACAGATACTTAAAAACATGTTGTTTGAAGTAAAATTTGTAATAAAAGTGCATGTTTTGTGCTTATTTATTGCATGTACTTAGTTGGTTTTTACTAAGTCTTACACTATGATAGTTATTTGTATGTTTTTTGTATCGGTTAATTAGTGTTGTTGTGGTACAAATATATTAATTATATTTTCTTTATTCACTTTGACCAAATGGCATAAATGCCTACGATAAAAATTATGAATTGGGATTGGGACAAATTACAAGAAAAGCGTCGCCATAATGGCAATGTACCTAAAGGCAAAGGTCGGGAAGAGGATAAAAATACTCATAATAATCCTCAGCAAGATGAACAAGAGCAGTATAAATTCGGAAAAAATGACAATTCTCAAAATTTTGAAGAGAGAAATACAAGAAGAAATTCGTATGGAGGAGGAAAAAATCCTCGCCAAATTGTAAATAATATAAAATTGCCTGCTGCCAAGTGGCTAATTCTGTTGGCTGTTATAGTTTGGTTTGCCACAGGGATTTTTATTGTAAAACCTGATGAAGCAGGTGTTGTCTTGCGTTTTGGTGCTTATAATAGGACTGTTGACGCCGGATTGCATTTTCATTTACCATATCCTATTGAAACTGTTACCTTGCCAAAGGTTACTCAAGTAAGACAGATTATAGTTGGTTTACCACAAAATATATCTTCTTCTATGGGAAATAGGGTAAGTACGGCAAACAATATGGCAAATGATGAAGCTGCTATGCTTACAGGTGATGAAAATATTGTAAATATTCAATTTAGCATACAATATTATATTAAACCTGATGGAGTGGTTGACTATCTTTATAAGGTTGCCGAGCCTGATGCTGTTGTTAAAAAAGCAGCTGAAGCTGCCATGCGTGAAATAATTGGTAAAACAACTCTTGATAATGCTTTGACCATTGGTCGTAGTGAGATTCAAGATCAAGTTACTAATTTATTACAAAGTATTTTAGATAGCTATCAAGTAGGTATTCAGGTTGTGACTGTGCAAATGCAAGACGTTCAGCCACCTGCCCAAGTAAGGGATGCATTTAAAGATGTTGCCAGTGCAAGGGAAGACAAGGAAAGATTAACCAATGAGGCTGAAGCCTATCGAAGTGATATTTTGCCAAAAGCCCAAGGTACAGCCACTGCAAAAGTTAATCAAGCCGAAGCCTATAAAGAGATCAGAGTCAGAAATGCAGAGGGTGAAGCAAGTCGCTTTTTGGCACTTTGGGAAGAATATGATAAAGCACAAGATGTAACTAAAAAGCGTTTATTATTTGAAACACTTGAAAGTATTTTAAGTAGTTCAGGAGTTGATAAAGTTGTAATTCCCGAAAATGTATCGGGGCAAGTTTTACCATTTTTACCTCTTGGTAATCAAAGCCCAAATATAATAAATGATAATATTACAAAATCTGATAATTTAGAACCTTTAAATTCAAATACACAGATAAATCAAGATGATTTACGCCCTCGTGGCAGAGGTTTAAAATAATAATAGATAATTCTAATTTTAAAAAATTGTGAATAAACTGTGTAAATGAAGTCGTTTGAATAGATTAATTAAGGATAATACAATGAACCCAAAGCATACATTTTATATAATTTTAGCATTGATTATTTTAGGTTTAGGTAGTCAGAGTCTTTTTACGGTGCATCAAACCGAACAGGCTCTAGTTCTACAACTTGGAAATCCAAAGGATAAAATATATGAGCCGGGGCTACACTTTAAAGTCCCTTTTATTGATAATGTAATAAGGTTTGATGCAAGAATTTTGGACTATGATGCCCCATCTGCCGAAGCTTTTACCAGTGATTTAAAAACTATTGTTTTGGATTATTATGTTAGATGGAAAATTATAGACCCTTTAACATTTTATAGAACAGCCAGAACAATAGATAATGCTCAAAATAGGTTGCATAGTGTTGTTTTTTCTCAAATGCGTTCTTATGTCGGTAGAAATACCCTAACAGAAGTTGTTTCAAGTAAAAGAAATACAATTATGGATGCAGTAACCAAGGGTGCTTCTAACTTAATGAAAGAATATGGAATTGAAGTTATTGATGCCAGAATCAGAAGAACTGACTTGCCTCCCGAAAACCAAAGAGCAATTTTTGACAGAATGAGGGCAGAAAGAGAAAGACAAGCAAAACAATATCGTTCAGAAGGTGTTGAAGAGTCCACTAAAATTCGTTCAACAGCCGATAAAGAGCGTGATATTATTTTGGCTGAAGCTGAAAAGAAATCCCAAATTATACGTGGTGAGGGAGATGCAACAGCAGCGAAAGTTTTTGGAGATGCTTTTTCAAATGCTCCTGAATTTTTTGGATTTTTGCGTAGTTTAGAAGCCATGAGAAAATCATTTAATGATAAAACAAGAATAGTTATTACAGATAATAACCCAATTTTTGAAGCATTAAAGTAAAATTTTATAAAGTTATAGGACTTTGTAGAAAATTATATGGCGCATAAAAATTATAATAAATTTAGTCGGTTAAAATTTATGTGCTTTTTTTCAGGTGAATATTTTATTTAAAAAGAATCGCGCAATCAGATGAATATTTTGAATAAAAATATAAAAATATTTTATTTTATCAAAAGAAACTTTAACTATATAAAGATTATGTAAGGTTTGAAGCAAAGTTAATTTGATAAAATAAGTCAAAAAAATAAAATTATTTAGTATTTCCCAAAATATATTTTTTTGATTTAGCATTATAAAAAAATAGGTTTTTATTAAAGTTTAGTGAAAAAATAATTTAGTTGTTTTGTTTTAGTGAAATAAATGTCATTAGAAAAATACATACAAATAAAAATGTATTTTTTTTTAAAAATCAAATGCGTGGTCTTCAAATACATATTGTTTAAAATGGAGTGATTATGGATAGCTTTGACAATATTTACAAACGTATTTTATATGTTTCTAATTCTGAGACTCAAATGGAACTTGCCTCGGTATTAAACATTAGTCAATCAAGCATCTCAGATGCTAAAAGAAGAAAATCTATTCCTTCGGATTGGCTTGTAAAATTATACGATAAATTTGGGGTAAATCCTGATTGGATCAGATATAATAAAGAACCTTTATATATGCGATCCCTTCCCGAACTTGGGAAAAATTCAGGTTCATTATTACATGAAGATACTGAAAATTTAGGATTTATTGCCCCTGTGTTTAATACAAAATGTGAAGTGGAAAGTGGTAAAATCATATTTAGCACAATTTCAGAAACACTTTTACCAAAATCATTGGAAAAATGTTCTGACTTGGTTTTTAAATATGATGCAATCGGAATGGAACCTATAATTTCTAAAAATTCAATACTTGGTGTATCAACACTAAGGGAAGCTAATAAATTAATTCCGGTAACCTCAGGTGAAATTTATGCGGTGCATAGCCAAATGGAAGGTATAATTTTTAGGCGTATTGTACAGGATTTCGATAGTGAAAACTGTCTATTATGTTTTGAGGATAAAAAATTACCTCCGATAAAATTATCATTTTCAATACTGCAAAAGGTTTTAATCGGAAAAGTTTCATGGGTGCTACACACATATTAAAGTTTATTTTTACAAAAAATTAGCACTATGGAATAATAAAAATTCACTTTTTGTTTCCATAGAGTGATATCGGAAGTCACGTCAATCCGTTTTTGTATTTTTTGAGGAGGAAAACCACGTTTTTTTGAAAAAAACGAGTTTTTCCCCCTCAAACTCCCCCTTTCCTTAAAAAACAAATTTTTATAACATATTGTTTTACATTTGTTTTTTTTTAAAAATAATTTTTTAAGTGTTTTTATTTTTGAAAGTAATTTTCACAAGCGGATTGACGTGTATCGGAAGTCAGCATGATATTCTGAGGAATTCAAAAGTTGACTTTTTCAGTATCCATTGAGTATGATTTTATAAGACCTCTGCATAAAATAAAAAATTATGGAATCGCTGATTAAAACAGTGCTTTTATAAAAAAAAAGCAAAGGTCTTATTTTTTTAACCAGTATTTAAAAAGAGAATGAGATGAGCAAAAAATTATTAAGCCTTATTTTTATTATGGGTATCAGTTCCTTGGGTGTAGCTTGTTCAAAAAAAGTTATTGAACAAGAGACAGACTTTAAAGGTCAAATTCAAAAAGAAATTATTGAAGACAAAAAGCCGGAAAAACAAGAAGAAATTATAGATTTGACATCTGACGCAAAACAAGAAGATTTGGTGGTTCCCAAGGATTCTGTTTGGTATGATCTCTATAATAAATTAAAAGAAGATGGTATTCATGGGGCAGATATTGATGCTTATTTTAAACAATTGGAAGGGAAGTTTTCTGAAAAGCCCATGGGGATAAAGGTTAAAGAACTTTATAATATTAAAAATAAACCTAAACCTGAGCCTACAGACCCCGATAAAAAACCGGAAATTGATACAGAGCCTAATCCAACAGGAGTACCTCGTCCATGGTATAAGGGATTTGTGACAGAAGCAATTGCCTTAAAATGTAAAGATTTTATTGACTCCAATTTGGAAACCTTTGAACTCATGGAAGAAACTTATGATATTCCAAGAGAAATTGTTTCATCTTTAATATTTGTTGAAACTAAGCATGGTAATTATTTGGGAGAGCATAATCCATTAATTAATTTGGCAAGTATGTCAATATCAACAGATACAGAGCAAATACCAAGTTATATAGAACAATTACCCTTGGCCGAAGAACAAAATGAATGGATTCTCGGAAAAATGGCGGAAAAATCAACTTGGGCATATTCTGAACTTAAAGCCTTACTTAGATATTGCCAACAAAATAAAATTGATCCGATGAAATTACCTTCATCTGTTTATGGGGCTTTGGGCTTTGGTCAATTTATGCCTTCAAATATTCCTAAGCTTGCTGTGGATGGAGATAGTGACGGAATAATTAATTTATTTGAAGCACCTGATGGAATTATGAGTGTTGCTAATTATTTATCTAAAACAGGCTGGAATAAGAGTGAATTTACATTAAAAGAAAAAATCAAAATTATTATGCGTTATAATTATTCTTCAGTCTATGCCAGAACAATATTGGCATTGGCATTTATGACAAATTTGGAAATTGAAAAAGCAAATGAATTGGAAGAGTATAAAGAACTGGAAGCACGAGATGCATAATAAATAGCATTTTGGTTTATTGTTGGTTACTTCAACTAGGGTGTGTTTCTAAATTTTTATATTGTTTTATTTTGCAAAGTAGAATCAAGTTGTTTTTATTTATAATTTGTTTTTGCTTTGCAAAATCAAGTTGTGTTTATTTATAATTTGTTTTTGCTTTGCAAAATCAAGTTGTGTTTATTTATAACTTGTTTTTGCTTTGCAAAATCAAGTTGTGTTTATTTATAATTTGTTTTTGCTTTGCAAAATCAAGTTGTGTTTATTTATAACTTGTTTTTGCTTTGCAAAATCAAGTTGTGTTTTTATTGTCATAAAATATAGGGGTAAACCAGTCAGACTTCCAATATCTGCGTC
>CAYJGE010000002.1:0-63754 GCA_964369835.1 uncultured Mailhella sp. | reverse complement strand
ATCAATATATTATAAAATTGAAAAACTATTTCAATTTAGATGCGTTAGCCCTGGGAGTCACTCCCTTTGCTGGGGGTTTGGGGGCAAAGCTCCCAAATTGGAATGACGTGACAAAAGCATGGTTTTGTCTATTCTTGATTTTTAGTCGTGTTTACATGGTGTAAAAACTCCATAAAACCTTTGCACAATGAATTGTGCAGAGGTTTCCTTAAACTATCAAACTATTGCGGTAAGAATTTAAATCTTTGATTTCAAGCCTGTCACAAAGTACAGCCAAATCTTTTACAATTTGAAAAATTTTTGCGGGGTCGGAAAAACAAGCCGTTCCGATTTGCACGGCACTTGCCCCCACCAAAATAAATTCCAAAACATCTTCGGCTGAATTAATTCCACCTATCCCGATTACGGGAATATTTACACTGTTTGCCACCTGCCACACACATCTTAAGGCTATGGGTTTAATGGCAGAACCTGAAAGCCCACCAACTTTATTGGCCAAAAGTGGTTTCTTGGTATAAATATCAACGGCCATGCCTGTGACTGTATTAATACAAGAAATCATGTCGGCACCTGCACTTTCAACGGCCTTGGCAATCTTGGTTATGTCTGTGACATTGGGGGTTAATTTGGCAATAACAGGGGTATTTGGAGAGTTTTCTTTCACATACTCCAAGACCTTGCCCGCCATTTTTTCATCTTGCCCAAATAATAATCCCCCTGCCGAAACATTGGGGCAAGAAATATTAACTTCAATGGCAGCCACGGCACTTTCTTTATCAAGCATATGGGCAAGTTTACCAAAATCCTCAATACTTGTGGCATAAATATTAGCAATAATAGGAACTTGGGAGTGGGGCAACTTGGGCAATTTATCTTGAATAAAGGAATTTACTCCATCATTTTGTAAACCAACAGCATTTAACATACCTGATGAAGTTTCGGCAATTCTTGGTGTGGGATTTCCTACCCTTGGTTCCAGGGAAAGACCTTTGACAACAATGGCTCCAAGGCTTGTAATATCGCCATAGGGCATAAATTCAGCCCCATAACCAAAGGTACCTGATGCTGTCATGATGGGATTTTTTAATACAAGTTTATTATTTTTATAGGATAGTTCTGTTGTTAAGTCCATATCTTACATTCCCCCTGCATTTAAATCAAGTTCATTTGCCCAAAAAACAGGGCCTCTGGTACAAGTTTGAACCGGTAAACCGGCTTTTTCGGCATTGGGATAGTTGGCACTTGTGGTGGCAACACAGCCAAGACAAGCCCCCACTCCACACGCCATTTTTTGCTCTAGGGAAAGTTGTGTTCTGATGTCATGTTCCAAAGCAAATTGCCAAACAAATTTTAAAAAAGGCATGGGGCCACAAGTTAATACCAAACCATTTTGATTTTTAATTTCAAGCATGGCTTTTTTTATTTTTTCAATGGTAAATAATAAATCATTATGGGATTGTTCATGAAAACTTTCAAAATTGATTTGCTGGGAGAAATTCTCTGTGGGATAATATTGAATCGGTAAACGATGGCTAAAAATCATGGATAAATTATTCGGTTTTTGATGTTGCTCCAAATAACCTGCAAAGGGAGCAATTCCAATTCCACCTGCCAATAACAAAGTAGGACAATTTTCTTTTGCAAAGGAAGTGCCGAGAGGCCCCCAAACCAAAACTTTATCATCAATTTTTAGTTTGGCTAATTTTCTTGTTCCACGTCCTACCACTTGAAAAAATAAAACCAAGTTTTGTGAAGTAATTCTGCAAATGGAAAAAGGCCTTGCCCATGTCATTTCACTGCCAAAATCCATGGGTTTGATCATTACAAATTGCCCTGCTTTCCAATTGTCTCCCCAGACAAACTGGTCAGAACTGCCCTGTTTTATAGGACGTTTTAATGAAAGTGCATAAAACTCCCTCAGCCCCTTTTGCCCAAAGGGAACAAGGTCTGCAACGCTAAGTTCTACTCTTTTAATGTATTCCACTTAATACTCCATGGTCATTGTTAAAAAAAACAGTCAAAACCAATTATTGGTTTTGACTGTTTATAGCATAAATTTTAATTATTTGCAAATTCAAGTTTGAGCAAAAATTTTCATATAATTAAAATTTATAAGTGAATGAGGCAATAAAAGAATGTGCATTTACATCTGTTGAACTACCCGGTAAAATCCCTGCATTCGGATTATGGCTTGCTGCTTTGTCATAATTTTGAGTATTCATGTCATAATACACATAGGCCAAATCAACTGCCCAACTATTTTTATGAAATCCTGCACCCGCGGAATATTTAAAACGTCCGTTCACAGGGGTTGAATATTCGGCATATTCTTCAGGCACAGGGGAAGTTTCATAACTGACACCTGCCCTCAAGGTTAACCAATCAAGTGCATCATATTCGGCACTGAGTGAAAAGTACCAAGTATCGTTCCAATGTCTTGGATTTTCTTTGACACTTCCATCGTCAAAATGTAAATTCAAGTGTTTATAACTTGACCATGTATAATAACCGACAACGGCCTCAAAGCTCAAATTGGGGCGAGGATAATAGGCAACGGCAGCTTTTAGTTCATGGGGCAAACTCATGGTGGTCTTTCCGCCTTGTTTTAACTGAAGGGGACCTATGCTTGATGTTAGTTCACCTTCAAAATCAAATTCCATGCCATAGCGATAGGTTAAGCCAAGTTTCCATTGTTCATTAAAGCGAACATGGGCACCCAAGTTAAATCCAAAAGACCAAGCAATGTCTTCACTTTCCAAGTGATTATTGATAATACCATAAGAATGCTCAATTATTGTTCTTTGTTCAACCATGGCACCGCTGATTTCAAGACCTGCCGCAAGGGAAAGCATGTCATTGACTCGCCATGCAACCACAGGATTGATAGTTGAAGTTAGCAAATATACATCATAGTTATTCTTGGCACCCGGCCAATCTTGATTATACTCATTGCCAAGCCCAAAACGTGAGAAAATGCCAAGACCCAAGGAAAAGTCTTCATTTAATTTATAAGCAACATAGGCATTGGGAATTATAAAATGCGTACCCTCAGATGTTGTCGATTCTTTTTTTCCATTACGATCAGTGGTTTCAATTGTATTGGTGGGTACAACAAATTCGCTACCCACTTGAATTTGTAAACCTTCAAGTTCGGTAATAGCGGCGGGGTTATAAACAACGGAAGACGGGTCGCCATCTCTGGCAATAAGTCCACCTGCAAGGGCAGCCCCTCTTGCTGACCAGTCCTGTAAAGCAAAACCTTCTGCCTTGGCTTGATTTGGTAAAAGAAAACTTGCACTTATGGCAAGTCCCAGAACTAAACAAATTGATTTTTTAAGTTTAGCCATGTAAGCAGATTTTAAAATTTTTTTCATATTTTCTCCTAAACTGAAGTATGATAAGTATAAGTCAAAATTATAAAAAAGTAAATAAAAATAATAAATTTAATTACTTTTTTGTTCTAAATTATTTTTTTCGGTTTTTTTTTGGAAAAACCTTATCAGACCAATAACCTTTCAAATTGAATTTATTGTCATAAAGCTTGTAGGGAATGAAATAATATTTACCATTATCACTCTTGGGGATAATTTCAATTTCAACAACAAAATCAGGTAACTTGGTATAATTAACCATGTCGGTTCGCATGATGTCCAAGTCTTGATTGATTAGGGCATATTCTTCAACAATCAAATTAAGTTTATCTAAAAAACCATCATGATAATGACTGTGATTGATTATGGGTAAAAATGAAATGCTTGGCTTGTGGGAAAAATTTTTCAATGTGGGAGAATTTGACATTTTATCAATATTGACAGTGATAACATCAAGAATTGCCAAAATGTCTTCATTGGGCATTAATTCTGTTTTTTCAGCAGATTCTTTGGCTGTTACTTCTTCATTTTTATTCTCTGTAGGTTTAATCTCAGATTCATTTTCTTGTTTTTTTATTTTATCATCTTTAGGTTTATTTTCAGATTGTTGGTCTTGATTAGGCTTTTCGCCTTGATCGGACTTTTCTTCTTGATTAGATTTTTTTTCTTTTGTGACAAGTACTTCATTGGCAAAAATATTAGATTCCAAATTAAAAAATATGGAAAAAAATAGTAGAATTAATATGATATATTTTTTTAACATTGAATTATTGCCTTTCTTTAATTAACATATAAAAATAACGATTAATCATCATCATCATCGTCGTCATCGTCATCGTCATCATCATCGTCGTCGTCGTCATAATCATCGTCGTCATCGTCGTCGTCGTCATAATCAGCAACTTGATAGATATTTTGACACACAAGAGACTCCTTGGCAGATACTTTGCAGTCCATCAAAAATATAGAGCAGAAAAACAATAGCATAATAAAATTTTTGATCATTTATTGATTTCCTTTTTTAAGAGTAATGATTTCAATTTCTGAGGTAGTTCCGATTCTTAGCGGCAATCCATCCCACAACCCCATGCCTGTGCCAACAAATACTTTACCGCTTTTAGTTTCATATTCCCCACGCACATAACCATTATTACTTTTGGCTATGATATAATTCACAGGAAAAAAAGCTCCTCCATGGGTATGTCCCGACAATTGTAAATCAGCCTGAATTTTTTCATTCTCCACATGGTAAGGACGATGAACCAAGAGCAAACGAAAATCCTCATGCTTGGGATTATGATTTTTTAATGCTTTATCGGCATTGGGAGGTTCAAAACCAAAACGAGTGGCAATCTCGTCTAAAAGTCCAAAAATACTTAAAGTTGTATTTTCAAAATCAATATTGGCATGGGCATTTTCAAGCACATGTATATTGTCAAATTTTTTAAAATGACTTATCCATTGCGAATATCCCGTTATATATTCATGGTTTCCGGGAATAAAAAACACACCGTATTTTGCCTTTAATTTTGCAAAAGGCGTGGTATCTTCCACGGTTTGGGCAAAGGGTGCGTCCACGGCATCACCAACAATGGCTATTAAATCCGGCTTTTCTGCCATTATTTTTTCAAAGGCCTTTTCAAGTCTTTCTTTTCTATAAAAAATTCCTGTGTGTGGGTCGGCAATCATGGCAATTTTAAAATTTTCCAAATCTTTTGGCAAATCTTCATAATAAATACTGACTTGCTTAAGGCTTGGATTTTTTAGGGCATGATACATGCCATAACTTATAATAAAAGCAATGAGAGAAAAAAATACGAGAGTAAAGGGTGTGGAATTTATTATTCTTGCAGGACGCATTTTAAAAATCATCAAGAATAAAGCGATAATATCAAGGAGTAATTTAAAAACTCCCCCCACAAATAAAAACCCCATAATCCAACGGGTAATAATTAAAACATTATCTGATACAAAAGGACGATTATCCAATAAATATCCTTGATAACATACAATAATTATCAAAGGTAACCAAAGATATGATTTTAAAATTGGAATTTTTCTAAAACACCTCAGATAAAAATAAAGGGAAAACATGCAGAAAAAACTGCCGACAACCAAACCAAACATAATGCTCCATTTAAATTAAAAAATATAAATGCTATAATATTTATAGAAATAATAATGCAAAAGCAAGTCATTGCGAAGAGAATTAGAACAAGTCGACGTGGTAATCTCCCAGTTATAAGCTGTTAAGTCCCCAATTTGGCGAGGAGATTGCCACACTCGCTACGCTCGTTCGCAATGACACACTTTGAATTTCTTGTGTCATTAAGCGACAATTTTAATGGCGTGCCTTTTTGTTTTTACTTCATTAACAGACAATACTAACTCTTCGATATATCAAGAAAAAAACTACAAGTCTGTCATTGCGAAGAGAATTTGAACAACTCGACATGGCAATCTCCCCGTTAAAGGCTGTCCCCATTATTGAGATATCTTTAGTCCCCGATTTGGCGAGGAGATTGCAATGTATTCCTTAGCCTAATTTCTTACCTTCAAGAAAGGCAGCATAATTCAAATTCCACTGCTCTTTCTTTGGGGTTATACTTTTAATTGCTTCAAGCCAAATATTTTCAGGTATTTGGTCAAAAGGTGAAAGGGTGCTTAAAAGTCCAAGCATAACCACGTTGGCACAACGCCCCATGGGATCACCAAGTTTTATGGCAGTATCAAGTACATTTATTTTAATAACTTTGTATTGTTCAAGCAAACTA
The DNA here is from genome assembly GCA_964369835.1 of uncultured Mailhella sp. Lineage (GTDB taxonomy): Bacteria > Desulfobacterota > Desulfovibrionia > Desulfovibrionales > Desulfovibrionaceae > Taurinivorans. The sequence goes on along the minus strand of CAYJGE010000002.1, from coordinate 57,609 downwards.
TCAATACTTTCTTCGCTTGGATACTGCTCCGGCTTTGTGCCTTGAGGCAAAATCTTGGTATCGGCCAAAATAATTGTTCCGTTGGGATTTAACAAATCAAGAAAGCCTGGACGTAAAATTTCGCTCATTTCCATGGCAATCAAGCAATCGGCACTTTTGGGCGCCAATTCGGGGTTATGAACATTTCCGCAACTAAAGGAACTGATTACAGGCCCACCCATTTGAGCCATACCATGGGTTTCACCCTTTAAAATATTACTGTCTTCGTAACCTGCCAAAAATGCCATTTGTGCCAAAACCTTACCAAAGAAAAGATTGCCTTGTCCACCCACTCCACGAATGGAAAGGGCTAAGTTTTGAGGGCGATTTTCCTTGCTTAAAGTTTTAATGACCAAGTCGGTTGGCGCTTCAGGAAGTTCCATTTTTTCCTTAACTTGACCTTGCTCTTTTTCAGGAACAGAGATGGCATTTTTAGGGCAAAGTTGCATGCAAGCGGCTGTGCCTGAAGCACAGGAAGTACAAAGATTATTCCAAACAGGTTTTTTATCTTGCCCCATTTCAATGCCCGGACAAATACAACATGAAGAGCATGAAATACAAGCGTCGGAATCTAACACAGGACGTGGTTTTTTGGCAGAAAGGGGAACTTTACGAATACAAACACCGTGAATAACAAGAATTATCAAGTTATCACTTTCGGAAGCCAATTTTAAGCCTTGGCTGATTTTTTCCTTAAGTTCCTTATAATTATAGGCATCGGCGGTAAGCACTTCCGCACCCTCTGCCCTTAAGGCATTAACCAGATTAAAGCTTGAAGATTGCCCCCTTAAATTCATGGGGGAAGAAGCTCCGGGCTGACCACCTGTCATGGCTATCCATTCATTATCAAGGACAATTTTAAGTCCGGGGATTTGCCTATAAATACTGCTTCTGGTTGAATCCATACCACTGTGACATTCGGTTCCGTCTCCAAGTAGGCTGATACAACGATCTCTTTTTTCAGGTAAAACATTCACATAGCCTGCCCGACAACTTTCACTTGCTCCCATGGCAAGACCTGTATCAAGGGCATTCATGAAATATAACAAAGTATTACAACCAATATCGCCAAAAATTGTTTCCAGTTTATTGGCTTTACGCATTTTATTGAGGATTTCACCTGTCAAACGATAGGGGCAACCTGAACAAATCATGGGTGGACGTGGCATGGCCATGACACTTGGTTTTGGTGGACTTACAATATTGCCTTCTTTTAAAAATGTTGCCACTTGTCCTGATGTCCATTCGGTCAAATCACAATTAAAGCTTTTTCCTTTTACAGGTATACCTGCAATAAGACAAGCTTCTTCAATAAAACGATAACCATCTTCAAGCACATAAACAGTGCCGCCATTATCAATAATTGGCTGTGCAAATTGACGTATTCTTTCAATGGGCACGGGATTGGTAAAGGCTATGGACAATACATCAAGGTCATTTTCAAATTTCTCTTTATAGTCAGCCACATACATGGTGCCTGTGCCATAGGTAATCACACCCTTTTTTCCGCTGCCTTTAATTTCATAGTTTAATGGGCTTTCTTCAACCATTTTTTGCAAGCTTGGCATTCTGTCCTGCATCATATTATTATAAGATGCTCTTGCTTTAACAGGTAAAGAATTTAGCTGATTATGGGGGGCAACTTCTGTTTGAGGACGGCTTTCTTTATCCATTAAGTGAATTAATCCTTCACTGTGACAAAGCAATCCACTGGCAAGCACCACCACGGAAGTTTTATATTTTACAGAAAGATCAGCTGCAATTTTAGCCGCTTCATGCATTTCTTGATGATTGCGTGGTTCAAAAACAGGAACAAAACAGCTTTTAAATAAGTAGCGTGGATCAATGAGATGTTGAGTTGAGTTTGGAACAAAATCACTGGCTATATAAAAAATTAAAGCTCCCCTTGGGGCAGTATAGCTTGAAATGGAAGTAAATATATCGGCAGCTTGGAAAAGACCGGGAATTTTCATGGTCACAACACAGTCAAATCCGGCAAAACTGGTTCCGACTCCCATGCCTGCCGCCACAGCTTCGTTGACAGACCAACCTGTTTTAATTAGATCTTGGACTTGGGATAAACCCTTGTCAATTACTTCTGTGCTTGGAGTGCCGGGGTAACCCTCAACAGAATGTATACCGGCTCTGACACAGCCACTGGCAAAGGCAATATTTCCTTGCAAAACATAGGTTTTGCCTGCTTCTTCTTCACAATAATTTTTCATTGTACTCATTTGGTGAAAACCTCTTTTTCGTATAGACACTTTACATAATTAGTTTAAACTTTAGACAGATTTTTATTGTTTTACGATTTAAAAAATCATCAAAATCAATTAAATTGCCTTATATTTAATAAGTATGCAAAGATATTTTTTATTTGTTATAAATAATTTGCAATCAATCCCGTTTGAATAAGCCCTTGATATAAAATTATCCCCGCACTTGTGGATAAATTAATACTGCGAACATTTTTGGTGGGGATATTTATACAATTATCAGATAATTCATATAAATGCTTTGGTAAACCTGTTGTTTCGGCCCCAAAAACCAAAACATCGTCCTTTGTAAACTGAAAATCCTGTAAGACTGTTCCTCTTCTGGCACTTGTTAAAACAAGGCGTTTATGCTGCCCTGTTTTTTCAAGAAAATCTGCCATATTATCCCAAACAGATAAATTTACATGTTCCCAATAATCCAAACCGGCTCTTTTTAAATACCTATCTTCCAAAGAAAAACCAAGGGGTTTCACTAAGTGAAGGGGTATTTCAGTCGCTGCGCAAAGGCGGGCAATATTGCCTGTATTTGGTGGAATTTCAGGATTATATAATAATATTTCCATAAATTATAATTTATTACCTTGAATTTCAACTCTTGTTTTATATAGTTCATTTAAAATTAATAAATACTGTTCATGCTTATCCAGGTAAAAAGCCAAAGCCTTGGAAAAGTTTATTCCAAAAACCCCATCAATAAACAGTTGGCTAACTTCCTTTTGGCACTTTAGAACAGATTGCAAACGAAGCCAAGCAATTCTTTCAGTATCTGATAAATTATTAATAATATTTTTCAAAGTTGAAACAGCTCTTGGTTGATAATAGTGAAAAGCCATAAAATCTAAAGCATTTACAATAATATCATTATAAAGTGTTTGATTTTTATATTTTAATTTTTCCAAAGCCACTTCAGGATTTTTTAATAGTTCCATGGCATCTTTTTCAGGAAAAGTCACTTCCAATTGACTATAGTTTTTATACATAATTTTGGTGGCAAATTTATAATCCCAATTCCTAAACCAAATAAAACTACCCTTGTCTGCCGAGCCTTCAATGACGCCTGCCACAGTGTCGGAGGCAAGTTTTGATAAAATGGCTGATGAAGATTGCAAGATAATATTTACATCTTGAAATTCAAAATTTAAAAGTAAGAAATTAAAAATCGAATTATATAAAAGGGCAATGGGAATTGCTAAAAAGCTTCTGAAAAAATTACCAAAAATGGCCTCTGCCTGTAGTCCCCTGATAATATTATGGGTAACAATATAACAACCGTTTAATAGTGAAATAACTGTAAAGGTTATATAGGGAGAATTGGTGGAAGTTATATTGAATGTTTGTGTTAAAAGCAAGGTTCTGACACACAATTCCAGTAAAACAACAGAAATCCCCGTATACATTAAAGAATCACAAAGTCTTGTCCAGCTGACATAATTATTCCACCGCAATAAAGGAGATCGATGTACACCTCCTCCGCCAAGCACAGCTTGCAAAATATTTCTGAAGCCTGTAATGAAAAACCAAATTATAGCACCAAACCATGCCAAAAATTCTATATTTTGAGTATATTGGAAGGAGAAAAAGGCAGGAATAAATCCAATTAATAATTTTAATACATTTTTAATATTGGTATTTAAATTATAAAAAGTGTGGGGGTTTGGTTTTGCATCGGCAATTTTTGTAAAATTATTATTTGTACCTGCCCCGACTCCGCCAAGGGTGACAATATTGCCCTGATCTGTTCCGAAATTTATCGTATCATTGGTGCAAGAACCATCATTTTGTACAAATGTTTTGGTACTGCTATCATTGTAATACACATCTTTTTTATAGGTAAACTCACGAATAATTGGAATTAATCGTAAAAATTTAATAATAGGTCTAATATTTTCATCTGCCTGTGGCAATTGTTTCACATATACCTTGTTAATCTCCTTACGCACAGGTAAACGCAGACGTGAATTATTATGACGATTTTTAAGTTCTTTTCTGGCTCCCGTAGGTAGGGTGACGGCATAGGCCAAACCCATGCCCGCCAAACGTGAAATACGACTGGTGGAATCTGTACCCATTCGGGTTAAAAGTTTCTTGCTTCTGTAAAATCCAATAAGAGGCACTATATTTTTCAAAATATTTCTTAATTTGTTTACTCTGTCTTTTTGTGAAATAAGAATAAATCTTTCATCGGATTTATAGGCCAAATTAATTTCTTCTTTTGGCAAAAGCTTTTCAAAGTCAAGCCAGTTTTCAATATCATTATTTTCTTTGGCTGTCAGATGGGAGTTTTGCTCATTTTCAATTTTTATAAACAATTCTTCCATGGATTTTTCAGCTTGTTGTTCAAGTTCAATGCTTTTTTCCGCTTCGTTTAAAATTATTGAAGAAATTATTGAATTTTCGGAATTTAATTGTTCATCATCTTTATCATTTTGCCCATCAATTTGAATTATGTCCTGATCTTTGTCTTGCTCTTTGGTCTGAACTTGTTCGGAATAAACACTTTGCCCATCAACCTGATTTTGTTTCTCATTTTGACCGTCGGCAAGACTTTCATTTTTGAAAAGTTCAGAATTTTCAGAATCTAGCTTCAAACCCCAAAAATTAGATATAACATTTTCTTCCAGCTGGCATTTTTCCAAAACAGTTTGAATAATTAATTTTAAATTAGGTGAATTTTCATTGTTAATTGCTTGCAATATACTATTCATTTCTTTTGTATATATCAATTCGCCTTTATGCCAATCATTAACGTTAAAAATCTCCAAATGTGTGATTAAACCTTGACAATCCCAGAGTAAATTTAAAACATCTTCTGGTGTCAAGTCCGCAAGATTTAAAGTTATACTGTTGCCTGTGCTAAGTTCACTTAGTTTGCTGACCAAGACAAAAGGATTTTCATTCAATACAAAAGGCACATCACTTTCTTGGGCAATGATTTTTGAAATGATATTCTTTTTTTGAACATCTTCACAATATTCAAAAAGTTGAAGAAAAAATTCAGGGGTTAAGCGATCAAAAGAATTTATTCTAAAATTTAAATCTGCAATGTTTTCCTTATTATCAACTTCACTGATTTCTTTTAATTCGCTGATTTCTTTTTTTAAACCATTAACAAAGTCATACAATTTATCTATATGTTTTTTATGTATCAATTCAGCCAAATGCATTATGGAAGCTTGCCCTATTGCCACATAATCTAAAAATTCATCTTGTTCAATGGGTAAAAATTCAAAATCCATCAGGTTTGAGATTTTATGACGTATTTCATCATTCCAATCCCTTAAAATATTAAAGATAAACTGTTCTTTCCATTTGCTTACAACTTTACCCTCTTGCATAAGTTCTGCAATTTTAGGCTGTTTAATAAAATACCTGAATGATGTTAAATTGCTAAAACCTTGTGGAACCCAAATAAAGTCCAAAAGTTTATGATTGTATACCGTTTGACATAAAATTCCTATTCTGATTTTTATATCTAAAATTTGAGCAGCCCTAATCAATTCACTGCCTGCTTCTTCGCTGACATAGTGATAATAAATAACAGTTAATGACTTTATTCCCTTAACCCAAGCATCCATAATTAACTGGGTAGGACTTTTTCGCCCCTTTGTATTGGCATCGTGAACATGATGGTCAAAAACAAGTTGATTCCAACTTTCAGGCATTTCAAGTAAATAATAACGTTTCAGAAATTTTCGGACAATGTTTGGTTTACCTGTGGCAGCCATTCTAAAATCGTGAATTAATTGTAATTGTAAATCTTCATCACCATAGGCTCTGACAATTTCTTTGATAATTTCTATCAGCACTCTGGCCGTGTTTCTTCTAAATTTTGTTCTACCTGTTAAAAGAACTTCAGTATGCAAATTTTCAAGGGCTTGTAAACGCCTTTCCGGATCATTATGGGATAAATTATCAAGTAAACATAGAATTGCCGATGCCATTCTAAATTCTTGGGAAGAAGTAAGTTCAATAATTCCGTTTGGATGCATAAAGTGAGAATATTCTGAACCGGAATTTTGAATATTTTCTATGGTTTCATTAACTCTTTTTAAAAAAAATCTATCTTGTGAATCATAAAATAAGGAGTCTATCTTCATTAATTTTACCTCACATTTTAAGGAAGCACCGATTATACCGTATTTCCTAAATTTTCAAGATAACAAATTCCGCTTTGCGGTATTTGCTTGTGGAAGCACTGATTTAATCCCTGTCTCCACAAATATGAAAGATTAAATCTTACCTTTCATTTTCCAAATTTCTGCAATGATAGAAGCAACCGCCTTATATAAATCCTCGGGAATTGGATCTCCGATTTCAACAGAATCATATAAACTTCTGGCAAGCAAGCGGTTTTCTCTGATGGGAACCTTATGCTCTCTGGCTATTTCTCGAATTCTGAGAGCAACATTATTAATTCCCTTGGCCACAACCATGGGAGCAGGACAAATTGTTTGATCGTATAATAATGCAACGGAATAGTGAGTAGGGTTTGTAATTATAACATCAGCCTTAGGAACTTGTTGCATCATTCTGCTTTTCAAAACTTGCATCATTTTTTGCCGCATTTTACCCTTGATAATGGGGTCACCTTCGGCCTGCTTCATCTCGTCCTTAACTTCTTGTTTTGACATTTTATTCGATTCTTCCCATTCATGAAAAACATGCCAAATATCATAAATTGCTATGACAATCATGGGAATAAAAGTATAAAATACAATAGTATAACTTGTTTCTAATATATAGGTTAAAAGGCTCATGGGAGTTGTATAATATAAATCGGAAAAACGTGCCTTTTCCTCCATAATAATAATATAAGGGACATAACCGACAACAACGGCAAGAGCTATGGTTTTTAGCATTCTGATATAGGTTTGTTTGGAAAAAAATGAACGCTTTATGCCGGCAAAAATATTAAAGTTTGACCACCGAAATTTAAAAACTTTTGTTGTCCACAACTTTCCGACCTGCCGCCTTAACGTGATAAAAGCCGCAAAAGCAATGAAGGCCATAATGGGCCCACAAATAATTGCAAGTTCAGTAATGGCTTTAAATATTGTTGATTGAGCTTCAATAACTGTCAGTTCAAAATTTTCAATCATTTTAAAAAAATGATTCCAAATGCCGTTTAGTCGCTCGGCAACATAGGGCAAATAAAGACTAAGTCCAAAAAAACCGGCAATTAACGTTGCAGTTTTAGTTGCTTCTTGAGATTTGGGTACATTGCCCTCTTGGCGAATTTTTTGCCTTCGCTTGGGGGTTGCGGGTTCTGTTTTCCCCGGTTCTGCTGCCATAATATACCTTTATATGAAACCTCTGCATAATTCATTATGCTGAGGTCTCATGGAGTGTTTACATCGTCAACACGACCACAAATCAAGAACAGGCAAAACCACGTTTTTGCCGTCAAGTGATTGATTTGTGTGCCTTTTACCTCTGCATACAGATAATATAAAAATATTCGAATTTATATAATTTTCAGAAAATTTTCTTAAAAAACTAAATATGCAGAGGTTTCTTATAAATGCTTACCTACGGCTGTAGGCCTGCCCTAACTAAATTTAAAAACAATTCATCAAGATCTGCCACAAAACGTTCAATATCAATTGAAAGAGCAGCAAAAATTGTGGTTAAAAAGAAGAAACCAACAGAAATCTTGAGAGGAAATCCAAATTCCAAAATATGCATCTGAGGTGCCATTCTACTCATAAGACCAAGTCCGAGCTCAACAAAAAATATTGCAGCCAAAACAGGTGCAATTACCTTGATTGCCAAGGTAAAAAGCATGTTTGCCAAAAGAAATATTTGATCAAAAATACTTTGCCCTATGAAAATTCCCCCGGGTGGAATATAGTCAAAGGTTTTAATAAAAGCTCTTAGTAAATATAAATGTCCATCAAAGCCCAAAAACATCAGCGTTGAAGTTAAATAAAGAAGTTGAGCTATGATACCGGTTTGAGAGTCAGTTGTGGGGTCTGCAAATTGGAGCATACTAAAGCCCATTTGCATGGCAATAAGTTCTCCTCCTGCTTGAATACCTGCAAAAAAAATCCTGACGGAGAGAGCTAAAACCAATGCCAAAATTATTTCGCCAAGCAATAAAAGAGCTATTTCAAAGGGGTGAGAAGGCATGGTATGGGGACTTAGTGCCACATGCGGCCAAATAGCCAAGGCAATAATCAAACAAAAGGCAGCTTTCCATTGATTTGGCAAACCTGTGACAGCGTAAACAGGCAGCATAAAAAGAACTATGCTGATACGCATAAATGTAAGCAAAAAGCTTAAAAAATGTTCAGGATTATAATCAAATAAATTCATATATTATACCAAAAAAAACAGAAAGTTTAAAGGTTGAGTCCCCACACTTTATAAAATCATTCTACATAAAAAATTTTTCACAAAATCCAATCTTTTTAAAAGATAAATTAATTTAGAAAGATATTCTAAAATTATTAATCCTTGTAATCAGAAAGATATATAGCCCACGCCATTCCGGTTTTCAAAAATCACAATTTTGATATGGTTTTTGTTTTTCTAAATTTAGTAAAACATAAATAAATCAAAATAGTTATACCATTGATTGAAAAAATGTTTTTTAAGGAAAGGGGGAGTTTGAGAGGGAAAAACTCGTTTTTTTCAAAAAAACGTGGTTTTCTCCCTCAATCCGGAATCATGTGATATATAACCTAATCAAAAAGATATATAGCCTAAAATATAAATAAATAAGCCTATTTTACCGACCTATATAATGAATTAATATTATATATAAAATAAAAAATTATTTCAAGCAGATATTTTATATAATTTTAAAAAATATTTTTCACTTGTTTTATTTTAAAATTACAATAAAATAGCATTAAGAGACCTTTATAAAATTATCAATTTTATAAATCAAAAATTTCAAATGGGGAGAAAATCAGCAATGTCTTTTGAACATGATATAAAAATCAATGGAATTTATAAACACTATAAGGGTAACTTATATCAAGTAATTGCCCTTGCCAAACATAGTGAAACAGAAGAAGACATGGTTGTATACAAACCACTGAACAGCGAAACTTGGTGGGTTAGACCGGCATACATGTGGTCAGAACTTGTTAATAATGTTCCACGGTTTGCCTTATTACCTGATGACTGAAAACCACACAAAAAAAAACATTGATTAAATCAAAGCCTTTTTAAATTTTTATTTAAAAATATGCAAAACTTGTTTACAAAATCATATATATAATTCTAATATATTAAAATATTTAGCTCTTTTAAGGTTATAACATGGAACACTCATCAGATGAAATTTTTGAAAAAATCATATCATTATGCGAAGATGTGGCTTGGGGCAGAACCATTCAAGAAGAATCTTTGTATTCTTATACCATTGAAGGGGCTACCTCAGAAAAACTAAGACAACTTGCTGAAGTGTTTGGTTTTATGCTGGTTAAACTTGGAGTGAGAGAAGAGTATAACAATAGACTTATTTCAGAATTAACTCAAAAAAATACCGAACTTGAAGAAATAAAAAATTTGGTTCAAAAACGCAATTCAAAACTCATGGAAATTGTGCAAACGCAACATAATGCAAAACGTATTATCGGACAATGTGAACCCATGCAAAAGGCAATCAAATTTGCTCTTTCCATCGCAAAACGTCCTGTAAACACTATGCTGCTGGGTGAAACAGGTACGGGAAAAGAAGAATTTGCCAAGTTGATCCATTTTAGTTCCGAACGATGCGAAGGTCCTTTTATTGCCGTAAATTGCAGCGCCATACCCGATACCCTGTTTGAAAGCGAAATGTTTGGAATTGAAAAGGGCGTTGCTACAGGAGTAGCTCAAAAAAAAGGTATGTTTGAAGAAGCCAATAAAGGTACATTGTTTTTAGATGAAATAGCAGACATGCCCCTTGCTCATCAAGCCAAATTATTAAGAGTACTTGAAGAGCAAGAACTGACAAGAGTGGGCAGTGTTAAAACAATTGCCTTAGATATAAAAGTAATTTCAGCCGCCAACATCAATTTGGAACAAGCTGTAAAAAATGGTAGCTTTCGCATGGACTTATTTTATAGGTTAAATGTGGCTGAAATTCAAATTCCGCCACTCAGACAAAGGGGAGACGATATTCTTCTTTTGGCTCAAAGATTTTTAGACTTCCATTGTTATCAAATGAAACAACAAAAGCTTGGAATTTCTCAAAGTGCAAGACAGGCTCTTTTGAGCTATCCTTGGCCTGGTAATGTCAGAGAATTAAATAATGAAATGGAAAGAGCTGTGGTTTTATCCCTTGGCGAGAATGTGGAACTTGAAGATTTATCACCCAAAATAGTCGAAACCTTAAAAAAACAAACAGTTAATTATCTAAAATCACCTGCCCCTTTGCCTTCTTTAAATTTACAAACAAGACAAATTGAAAATCTAGGTAATTATCAACAAGCAGAAAAAGAAGACCAAAAAAACACTTCCCCTAAAAATTTAAACTTGCTTGATATGGAAAAATATTATATAAGTCAAGCATTAGAAAAAACAAATGGAAACAGAAGTCAAGCTGCCGGCTTACTTGGAATTACACGCGAAGGACTTAGAAAGAAATTATTAAGATTTGATATTCAAGATAGTGAATAATCAATATTACAATTTACAAAAAATATAAGAAAACGCTGATTAAATCGAAATTTTAAATTTCCGTAAAATTACACAGGCATTTCCTTACAAAATAGATGTGAAACGAATATTTTGCACACCAAAATGAGAGCAAAACCATATTTTTGCGTCCTTCATGTTTCCATAATAGATAATACAGATAGTGCTTCCATAAAAATGCAATTTTGCAGATTTTGATTTTCATGAAGTTATTTTTGACTTCAATCAAAATATTCAATTTATGGCATAAAAAACACTAATCAAATCAAGCTGTCATAAAACACAAAAATAAAAAATTTAAATTATAATTAGACCACTGTCTAAGTACGGAAATAACCATGAATATTGCAAAAAGTTTTTTATCTCTTCGTGCCAAACTATTTGCACTTGTATTTTTTTCTGTTGTGTTAATTGCAACACCAACAATTATATTAACCAGCTTAAGTATTTACAGGGTAAGTGGTGATTTTGAAAAAAAATCCTTTGAAAACGCCCTATTACTGCTAGATGACAATATAAGTTCACGTTATTTAAATCTTCTTTCAGGGCAAGTTTTAGATGTTTTGGAAAGAAAAATATTATTACAAACAACAGCTATTTTAACTCAAACCACTTGGAATGAAATTTCAAGCTTTTCAAAGCAAAAAAGATTAACTTTTATCAATAACTGGGTACAATCACTAGAAAATTTAAATAATCACCTGGTCATTATTTCCAATGAAAAACCCATAACGAATTCATATTTATTTGAAGTATTGTCCATTGATAAAAACAGAAAAGATTTTAAAGAGCAAGAATTTGCTCAAATGCTTAATTCTAATAATCTTCCGGCAGAGGGAATGCATGCTGTTTTTACCATAACCGAAAAAGACATACAAGACACAAGCATTGTGTACAGGGGAATCGGAAACCTTGAACCTATTTTAAACAAGGCTCTGGAGGATAACAAAAAAATTTCTGTTCTTGTTTATTTGTTGCCCCTTGATGAACAAACAGTTGTTGTGGCAAGTTCAGTTTTGAATGATATTGAGCAAAGTGCCAAAGAAAATTTAACAACCATTATTTCCTCCTTGCAAGAAAAATTTGAAAACCTTGAGTTTTATCCAAAAAGTATTTTGGCATTAATTACAGGCAATGGGGAATTAATAGCAAAACGTGGTGAAATAACTCAAGAACTTATCCCTTACTTACCTGAAGAAGCTTTTTTAAACGCAAAATCAAATAAACAGTCAGAATTTATTTATGATGAAAGTGATCAGTCGTTGAAAGACAATCCTTTTTTCAAAAATTTTGGCGCAAGTATTTTGAGAATGACCTATTTTAAGGCTTTGGATTGGTATGTTTTGGCAGGTGCACCAATTTTTGAGGTTGAAGAGGCTGCACGAGGTCTTTTTATACGACTAATCTTGATTGCGGCCTTTTGTATTGTATTAAGTGTTTTAGTTACTTTAGTTATGGCCTATAGAATTGCAAACCCATTACGTTTATTGACAAATAAAGCTCAAACCTTTGCCAACAAGGATTTAACAATTCCTATAACAATTGATAATTACAGCGAGCTTTCCGAAAGCCTAAACTCCATGACTCAAAACCTTCCCACAACACGTTTGGACGAAGTCGGACAATTGGCAACGGCATTTAATCAAATGGGAATTGCGCTGGAAAATAATATTAATAGTTTAATCAAGTCCAAGGCAGATGCCGAAAGAATTCAAGGTGAGTTAGATGCGGCAAGGGATATTCAAATAGGAATATTACCCGGCCCTGAAATTGCCTTACCCCATTCAGATTTTGAAATTTCCTATTTTCTTGAACCTGCCAAGGAAGTTGGCGGTGATTTATATGATTATTTTGAAACAAGTGAAGGTAAAAAAGCTGTTATCATCGGTGATGTATCAGGAAAAGGGGTGGCTGCCGCTCTATTTATGGCCATGACAGTCACAACCGTTCGTTATGCAATTTTAAGTGGTCTTGCTCCCCATATTGCCATGGAATATGTTAATAATTCCCTATCCAAAAATAATTCAAATTGTATGTTTGTTACTTTATTTATAGGAATTTTTGATTCTGAAACAGGAATTTTGGAATATGCAAACGGTGGGCATTGTTTTCCTTATATTTTAAAAAATAATGGCGAAATTTCACTTTTTGATCACAGTAGCGGACTTGTGGTCGGCCCCATGGAGGACATGCCTTATACCTTGGGTAAAGGACATTTGGAACATGGTGAGACTTGTTTTCTTTATACTGACGGAATTTCCGAAGCCATGAATGAACAACATAAAATTTTTGGAGAGCATAGGATTGAAGAAATTCTGAAAAATTGTCATAATCAATCACCTAAAAAAATCAATGATTTGATTTATCAAGGTATTATTGATTATAGAGGAAATGCTGAACCTTCTGATGACATCACCATGCTTTGCTTTAAAAGAATATAAAAAACAATAAGGTATTTTTTATGAAAATTATAAAAAAAGTTTTACTTCTTACAATATCATATTGTATATTGATTGGTTTTAATAATGTTTATGCCAATGAACCGCTTGCAAAAAACATTAAGGGAAACCAAAGTAATGAAAAAAACACAATAGATCTTCCCAATATCAAAGCCCCCAAAAAATGGCGAATAATTTATGCGGAAGCCGGCCCATATATTGATTATGCGCAAATTTTTTCATCAACCATTAAAGCTTTGGCAAAAATTGGTTTAATTGAAAATGCTAATTTTCCTCCCATTCAAGAAGCCACCGATTCCAAAGTGGTTTGGGACTGGCTTGTTGAAAATGCAGGCGGAGATTACATTGAATTTGTAAAAGATGGGTTTTATTCTGCCGATTGGAATGAAGAAAATAGATTTTTTCAAAAAAGCCAAATTTTAGAAAGAATAAGAGAAAAAAATGATATTGATATGATTTTGGCCTTTGGCACAGCGGCAGGAATTGACTTGGCCACGGATCAACATAAAGTGCCTACCATTTCCATATCTGTAACAGATGCAGTTCAAGCCGGAATTATAGATTCTGTTGAGGATTCGGGACATGATCATGTGCATGGTCAAGTTGAAATAGGTCGTTATGAACGTCAATTATCAATTTTTTATGATATTTTTAAATTTAAAAAACTTGGTGTGCCTGTGCCAAACACAGATGCAGGAAAAGCTTCCATTGCCCTTCCAAGTATTGAAAAAGTTTCCAAGGAACTGAATTTTGAAATTGTGCCTTGCTATATGGATATGTTTGGAACAGAAGAAGAGCAATTTCTTGGATTAAAAGCTTGCATATCAACCCTTTCCACAAGCTCTGATGCCATTTATATGACAACAACAACAGGAATGCAATGGGATAAAATGCCCCAGCTTTTGGAACCAATCATAAAAGAAGGCATACCTTCTTTTTCCCAAAGCGGACTTTTGGAAACAAAACTCGGAATATTAATGAGCATTGCTCAAAGTAGCTTTGACAATGAGGGAACTCACAGTGCAGAAGCCATTGCTAAAATCATTGGCGGAGTAAAACCCAGGGATATAAGTCAAGTTTTTGAAGGCCCCCTCGGACTTTCCATAAATTTAAAAATGGCTATTTTAATTGGTTGGAATCCTACTTTTGAAATTTTGGCAGCAGTTGATAATATTTATCAAGAAATTTATTCCTACGATCAAATCCAATAACCATAATCTAATTTAAAGAAGTATCATGAAAATTCAAAAAAGTGCAAAAAACAAATATTTTTTCACCTTGGGCAGTGTTTTAGCCTACTTTGTCACTTTAATTCTTTTTAGCGCCTTGGTCTTGTCCGCACTTTATAAACAGTATTATGAAATTTCTTTATCGGCAGATAGTTTTAGCAGTGAAAGCTTTACCAAGAAACTTTCTCGCTATGCCAAATTTGGCATAAATCCAAATCGTGTCGAAGGCTTAGATGTAGCTGTTTTAGAATATTTTGAAACAACAAATGCCTATCGTGTTTTGGTTTTGGATCAAAATAAAAATATTATTAAGAAAGTTGAATACGCTGAGGATAAAATTTTAATTCCTCAAAAAACAACATCCTTGCCAAATGGTAGCTTGACTTTTGAAGAAAATGACACCACATGGATACTCTCTGAAATCATTGATAATGATAAAAAACCTGTGGGCTATCTCTTGCATGGGATTTTCAGTAATAGGTTTTTATACCCCTTGGAAGAATTAATTAATAACAATATGAGCTCTTTACTGACTATCTGTATAGGCTTCTTATTGCTTTTAATCATACTATGTCAGCTTGTTACACGATCTGAAAAAATCCAAAATCATCCTAAGAAAAAATTATTTTTATATACAGTCTTACTTATTCCTTTCATAAGTGCTCAGGCTCTTTTTATTTTCACACTTTATGAACCCATCAGAAAAATTCAAGAAACAAGTATTTCAAGTATTGCCACCGGCTTAAGTAATGAAATTGCAACAGATATAAAAAATATTCAAAAATTACAAGTCCCCTTAAGTCTTATCGGAGATATAGAGGAATATTTTCAAGAATTTCAAAATAATTTTTCATGGTTGGAAGGAATTAAAATTCAAGAGCCAAATTTTGTCTTGGAAGTCATAAAAAATCAAGACAAAAATGTTTCTTTGGAAGCTAATTCCTTAACAGGTCAAACACTTTGGAATAATGATGATAATCAAACAAGTTCTGTAACAATTTATGTACCAAGTGACACAATTTGGAAAACTTCCTTTGAAATTTTACTTGATGTCGGAACTGTCACAGTCATTACTTTTGTTATGCTCATGGAATTTTTATCCATGGTTCTTTTAAAGGAAGAACATAATCTAAATCTTGGTGAAAAAGTTAGTCTTTATGATGATGCTACCATCATGCGACCCATTATCTTTATTTGTATGTTTGCCATCTCCCTTTCAATTTCATTTATTCCATTAAGAATGGCAGAAATAAGCACAAATGTCTTTGGACTTAGTCAAGATATCAGCATAGGTTTGCCTGTTTCCGTGGAAATGTTTTGTGTGGGATTTGCAATTATGATTGGTGGATCCATCTCCCATAAAATTGGTTGGCGTCCGTTATTGGTTTGGGGTTGCTTTTTAGTGAGTTTGGGAGCATTTTTAAGTGCTTTTGCAAATATTTCCATAACATTTTTATTTGCCAGATCCATTGCCGGCTTTGGCTATGGCAGTATTAATTTGGCTGCTCAACTCTTTGTTATTTCAAAGTCAAACACCAAAAACAGAACAACAAACATTGCTTTCATGGTGGCAGGACTTTGTGCCGGCGTTTTGTGTGGAAGTGCCTTTGGTGGACTGATAGCTGACCGTCTTGGCTATTCTTCGGTATTTTTTACAGCCGGCGCATGTATGTTTCTAACCTTTATATATCTATTTTTGATCCTACCTAAATCAGCAAATAATATTACAAACATAGATACTTACATAAAAAATGCCTCAAAAAACAAACTTTTCAACTTTACAAAAATTAATAGCCCTGTTCCAATTAATTTAATAACTCCGCCCATTGATTTATCATCAGCACAAGAAAATGCTATACAAAAGAATGTAGTCAAACTGAATAGTCCCCTTGGATTTGAAGAATATAATCAAATTAATAATAAGGTTACCAAGAAAAACACTTTCATCTTGGTTGATATAATAAAACTTTGTTTAAATTATCGTATGGCAAGTTTATTATTTTTAAACATTATGCCCTGTGCCTTGATTACCGTGTGTCTATTCCAATTTTATATTCCTGTTTCATTAAATGAAGCAGGAGTAAATCCGGCAGGAATTGGGCGTGTTTCCATGTTTTTCTCCTTAATGATAGTTTATCTGGGTCCAATTCTCGGAAAATATATTGATAATGCCAATAAAAACATTAATATTGCAAACCAAGCCAATCGCAAAGCCTATTGGTTATGTTTGGCAGGAATTTTGGCTGCCTCTTCCCTTATTGTATTAAGTATTTCCAATAATGTATTTTTTGCCATTTGCTCCGTAACATTTTTGGGATGTGCAAATGCCATTGTCTATAGCGCACAAGGCTCCTATGCCCTTGAACTTCCAATCAGTGAAACCATAGGATCTGAAAAAACTATCAGTATTTACAATGTAGCAGAAAGACTGGGGCAGGTTCTTGGCCCCATCAGCCTTGGTCTTGCCATTTCAATTTGGGGTGCCATTTATTCTTTACAAATTTTTGCGGCAACTTTGATAATCATGACCATATTCTTATTTTTTAGTGCAAAACCTAAAAAATCATAAAAAACAAAGAAGTTAATATGTCAAATATTTTTCAAGAAGCAGCCTATCAGGATTTTTTTAAAGAGCTAAAACATGCCCAAAATTTACTTGCACCATGGTATGAGCAAAAAGTGGGGAAAATCAGTTCAGAGTTTAATCAAAATACAGAATTTTCTCTCTCTTTGCCTGCTCAAAAAATTTTTCATAAAACCATTGAACCTATTTTCGGTGAAAATTTAGCAAAACTGGCTGTCCAAAAATTTAATTCCTACTCTCGTGTTTTATGCATGCACCACCTTGGGGTTGAATGTATGGCAGAACAGGTGCAAATAGTACATTTTTTTTATTTACAACAACTCATAAATAATGCCAATAATCCAGAAAAGCATAATGTTTTACCTATCCTTGCTTGCTCTGCCGTGCCCTTGCAAAGTTATAGCTACCCTCGAGGGTTAATGCCTGCCAGAATATCCGAACAGCATAAACTCCATGCCCCTCTTTTTCCCAGTGCTTTACAAAATACCTTGGTTTACCATGCTCCAAAATTTGAAAAGAAAAAAGTTTTGGAAGTATGCTCAAAGTGGAATCGAAAATTATTTTTGGACTATGAATGGGAAGTCATGAATGAGATTGTGCATAATGTTATTCTAAGCCCGGACTGCTTAAATCTTCCCGACTTAAATTCCCAGTTAATGCTGATTAATGACCAAATTTTTCATTTGATTTATAAAGATAATCCCACAACTCATGTAACATATCTAAACTTGGAAAGCATAAGCAGTGAATTAATTAAACATGATTTAGAAAACAAAGACAGTATATTATATAAATTATATTTTGATGAAAATGCCAGAAAATCTATTTTGCATAAATTATTAAATGAAAGAGGTTGTTGGAGTTTAAATGCAGTAAACGGAGAAGAGCTTCATCGCTGTGGCAACAATGGTTCTATTTTCTTTTGGGCTTCTGATGAAAAAGGTAGACGCCTCCCCCTTAGCTTTAGACAAAACCCCGACAGACTTTTTTATAAGGATTTATCAATTGATCTAAACCCTGAAAGTTTAATTTTGGCTTTGGATAAAAAAATAATTTATCCAAGCTTATTCAGTTCTTTTGTTTCATTGCATTTAGAGCATAAACTTATGTGTTATGGTGGACTTTATATGGCAGACTATTTGCCTAAAATGCTAAAAGCCGTGAGTCAAACATTAACAGAAACTGAATATGGTGAATTTTTAGATTTATCAAATTTTAATTCATTTGGAACCGGAGTTTTTTCCTGTCAAATCCAAGTTGAAGAAGATTTATATCCTGCCGGAAGTATTGAGTTAATTCATAAAAATGGTATTACAAAACATCATTTGGAGCAAATTGCTGATTTAAATTATAAGGATACTTTACCCCTTGCACTAAAAGACTGGAGTCTATATTTTACCGATCCAAGTATACAAACCAAAGATTGGCTTAAAAATTTGGATGAAGCCACAAAAAAATGGAAAGGTATCATCTTATGATTTATATAAATATTCCAGCTAGCTTTTCAAAAGCACAGTTTTGACCTCAGGTGTTAGAATAACTTTCTTGATTTGCTCTGCAAATACTAAAAATAAATTCATTTTCAATTGTTTATCATATTTATTTATAATTAATTAAATATTAAATTAATCAATTGTTATATAATTGACATTTTGTGAAATATTTGCTAAATTCATATAAAGTTTTAGTTTAATGGAGGTTAATAGTGAGTAAAGATAACATTATTAAACCAATCTCAAATCAAACTATAAAAAACACTCAAAATAATATAGCTCAAACCACGATAAAGTCGGTAAATGCCTATGATTTAATCCGAGAGCTAATCTTATCTGGCGAGTTTTTACCGGGATCCAGACTGGTTTTGGCAGATCTTGAAGTTAGACTTGGCTTTGGCCGTGGCGCCATTCGTGAAGCAATTATGCGTTTAGATAAATCCGGTTTGGTACAAAATATACCATACAAAGGCGCAGTGGTTGCAAAGCTTCCCACTTACAAAGAAATTGCCTATATTTATGAAGCCAGAATTTTGATTGAATGTCAGTTAGCAAGAGAAAGTATGCAATATATGACTAAAAAAGATATTACAAAGCTTGAAAAACTTGCCAAGAACATCCAGTCAAGCTATAAGGACAATCCATTTATTTTCTGTAATGATCGAGAATTTCACATGGCAATCTATAAAATTTCAAATATGAATTATTTACTTGCAGCCATTGAGAGATTACTTGATCATGTTGAAGTTTTTATGAACACCAAATATTATACGGAAGAAGTAGCAGAAGTATTTTTTAATCAGCACAAACAAATGTTAAATGCAATTAAAAATAATGACACCGAAGAATTATGTAATACCCTAAAGGAAAATATTGTTTCAGGATTTAAAAGAATTGAAGATTTTACCTATTTTAGCCGAAATTAAAACTAAAATATTTTGTAAATAAGTATCATATTTATTTATACTTTATTTCTTTCTTTTAAACATTAATTCCAAATTATGAGCATCAAAATGCAAAATGCACGGTCTGCCATGGGGACAATTATCAGGACTCTCTGTCTTAAGCCATTGATTTATTAACCGCAAGGCATCTTCATCAGACAACTCCACATTAGCTTTAAGCGCCTTTGAGCAAGCAAGCTTAATATAAATATGTTCCAAGTTCTCAACTTTTTCCGCCAAAATATCCTGTAGAAAAGTTTTGGCATTTTGCCTTGTCAACATCTCAGGCACAGCATACAATTGACAACTTTGAGACATTATTTTAATTCCAAAGCCCATTTTTTGCAATTTTACCAAATTATCTTCAAGAACTTTTAATTCTGTTTGGTGCAAGGGAATTTCAAGAGGAATTAATAATTGCTGAGATTGAATAATACCCTTGCTTATTTTTTCATAAATAATTCTTTCATGAATTGCATGTTGGTCAAGCAATAACAAACTTTCATTTCTTTGCTTTACAAGCAAATAGGTTTTAGCGATTTGACCTAAATAAAAAAGTCCGTCAGGCAGGCTTGCATTTATAATTTTCAAATATTCTTGTTTTTGAATTTCTTCCTGCTCTCTTTTGTTATTAATATCAATCTCATGAATTTCATTTTTTAAATCACCATCTTGATACAGATTTTCAGTTAATGCTGTAATGGGAGTATTTTCTTCACGCAACAGATTTTCTTCACGCAACAGATTTTCTTCGGGCAACAGATTTTCTTCGGGCAACAGATTTTCTTCGGGCACAATATCTTTTTCAATACTTTCCTTTACTTGCCATTCTCCATTTTCTAAATTTTCATTTACTTTATTTTTTACAAAAGCAAGGCTATTATCTTTTTCTGCATTTCCCCAAAAACCTTGAAGTTTAGGGGCAGGTCTTTGATAAAGGGAAAAATCATTTTGAGCTAAAAGGTGATGTATATTATTTTCATTCTCCTGCACTAATTGTTTGGCATTAAAGAAATTATTATTTTTTTCCAAACAAGAATTTATGGCTCGCATCATATTTGAAAAAATGGATTGCTCATCCCTAAACCTAATTTCATTTTTGGCAGGGTGAACATTTACATCAATTTCTTGGGATTGTATTTCTACAGATAAAAGACATTGGGGATAATCTCGACTTGTCAAACGCCCCTGATACGCTTGCCTGACAGATTTTAACAATATTTTATCGTTAACAGCCCTACCATTAACATAAAATAGCATACGATCTGCTTTGGGCTGAACTGAACTTGGGTTTGATATAAAACCACTTATTTTTATAAAATCATTCTGATAATTGACAGGCAAAAGAGCGTCCATTATTGTGGGTGGAAAAATATGTCCAAGTCGTGAAAATAAATCTTCATCCGCTTTAAATTCTTGAATAATTCTTCCCCCTGCCTGTAAACTTAGAGATTTATGACTTGCAACCAAGGCCAACCGTATGAATAAATCCGTCAATTTTTTTTGCTCTGTGGAAGGAGTTTTTAAAAATTTCAATCTGGCCGGAATATTAAAAAATAAATCTTTCACTTCAATCAATGTACCTTGTTGATAGGAGCAAGGCATAATTTCTTGAATTTTACCAAAATCTACATTTAGTTGAAAAGCTGTTTCAGCGCTTGCTGTTTTGGACATAATTTTAAATTTTGAAACAGAGGCTATGCTTGGCAAAGCTTCCCCTCTAAAACCAAAGGAAGCAATGTTTGCCAAATCAGAAAAAGATTGCAATTTGCTGGTGGCATGCCGAGAAAGTGCCAAAGCTAATTCTTCTTTCAAAATACCGATTCCATTATCTTCAACTTGAATGAGACTTTGCCCCCCATTGTCAATTTTAACAATGATTTGATCTGCTCCTGCATCAAGAGAATTTTCAACCAATTCTTTCATCACGCTGGCAGGTCTTTCAACCACTTCACCGGCTGCAATTTGATTGCAAAGGTCTTCAGGTAATTGTTTAATATGCTGATTGATATTTTCCATAAGAAGTTTTTCCGCAAAACATGTTAAGAAACCTCTGCACAATTAATTGTGCATGGTTTCACGGAGTGTTTACATCGTAAACACGACCAAAATTAAGAGTAGACAAAACCACGTTTTTGTCGTTAAACGATTGATTTTTGTGCCTTTTACCTCTGTTCACAAAATTATCCTAAAATGAAAACTCCTTTCTAAAAACAGAATTCTATTAAAAATTGATAATTATGCAGAGGTCTCTGTTAATTATTCCACTCAATATTTTATCAAAAGTTGATAATACACTGGATTATATAAATAATAATTAATTTTATATTATTTATGCATATGTTCTTTAGCTAGGACTGACTATAAGGCCAAACGATTGACTGCTTGCATATAATTTTTATGCAATAGGGATAAATCATAATCAACCAGCATTTTCTTTCCTGTTTCAACCAAATTATTTCGCAACTCTTCATCTTGCATTATTTGCAAAAGGGATTTTGCCAAAACTTCGGGGGAATCCTTGGGGTAAATCATGGCCGATTGACTACCCTGTCCCGACAATAAAATCTTAGTATAGGCAGACAAGTCAGAACTGATTATGGGCAAGTTAGCTTGCCACCCCCTTATAATACTATGAAAATTTCCTTCATTATCAATGGCAGGACAAATTAAAGCATGTGAACTTGCATAAAATACGCTTTTATCACAATTGGTGAAAAAGGAAAATAAAGATAATACATCTAAACTTTCTGCCTTTTCCATAATTTCATCTAATTTACTGCCTTGCCCAAGCACTCTTATCTCAAAGGAATAGTTTTTGGCTAAATTCTTTAAATTTTCAATGGCTTGAAACAAAACATCAAAGCCTGAATCCTTTTCATATTCTGTATCCACCAAAAAAATAAAGCGCTCATTCGGATTTGGTATTGCAAGACATTGAAAGCTTTTTTGATCAAATATCATTTTATTTGGTACAAAAGGCAAAAAAGTAACATGGGCTTGAACTGAGTCAAATTTTTGCAAAAAAGCATACAATGATGGTGAAGATACAAATAATTTTGTAATTTTTTTGGAAAAAATGGCTTTTATGGAAAAAGAAGTATTGGCAATTTGAGAGCGTGATCCATTTAAATTAATTAATCCATGATGCCCGGCTAAAATCTTAAATTTTAACCTGCCAAATGTTTTTAATTTCTTGGCAAAATTAAAAGCATTTTCATCTAAAACATGTACATAGGATATTTCTTTTTGTTTTATGATTTTTTTCAAAACCATAAATCTTTCCCAACCCGAAGTTGGCATTTCCCAAACCAATATATCTAAAGAACTTAGGGCATTAACCATGGAAGAATTTTGCGAACAAGCATACATAAAAGGAGTTTCTTCCTTTGCCAAGGCTTGCATTAGGCATAAATCTTGCTCATTTATATTATCTTCTGTTCCCAGAAACAAGATGGACATTAAATTCTCCAAGGTTTTGTGGTATAAAATCATATCATAATATGCAGTGATTTATAAGTAATACAAAGACATGTTTGTGTCAAGAAAAGGGCTATGCATGTGAATCCAATTTGTATCGTAAATCAAGCTGATGTGATAAATTCTAAGACGTTAAATTTATTTCATATTACTTGGCACAATGATTGCAATCACTAAGTCATAAACTAGAAAAATCTTAATTTAAGTCAGATAATTGACGTTATTTTATTTATTATTTTACAATTCACTTAATAAACTACAGTAGCGTTGTAAGGAGTTAATATGCAAAATTCCATGTTTTCAGGGCTTTTTGGGGCTCTTAGTACCGAACACAGAATGGCTCTTATTGCCAATAACTTAGCCAATGCAAATACAACAGGTTATAAGCCTGACACAGCTTCATTTAAAAATACAATGATTTATTTTGCCCATGATTTTATTAATGAACCCCTTGAAAATCTTCGTTCTGAACCTTTATTTCCTGAAGCATGTTTACGCTCCAGAACCAGAATTGGGGAAGTGAAAACTGATTTTTCTCAAGGTGCCATGGAATATACAGGCAATAAATATGATTTAACCATTGTGGGTGACGGTTTTTTCAGGGTACAAACCAATAATGGTGAATTTTTGACACGAAGCGGAGACTTTACCAGAGGGCCTGACGGAAATTTGATAACTCAACAAGGCTTTACTGTTCAAGGTCAAGGCGGTCCGATTAATATTCCTCAAAATGTTACAAACATTATGATTAACGGCGAAGGACGAGTATTTGCTGACGGTGCCGAAATTTCTCAAATTGACATTGTTACGGTTGAGGATTTGCAATCCTTGAAAAAAGTCGGAAGTAATTTATACAAAGCTCCCGAAGATGCTGTTTTCAACGATCCAAGAGAAGACAGAACCAAGATCAGTCAAGGATATTTGGAATCTTCCAATGTCAACCCCGTCTATGAAATGGTTAAAATGATAGAAGTCCAACGTTTTTTCGAGGCTCAACAAAAAACCATTTCAACATCTGAACAAATAGATAAAACAAGTCAAAATGTTGCCAAAGTTAAATAATACTTAAGGAAAAACTGATTAATTCCGTAAAAGGAAACGCTTATGTAATTTTCATTGAAATCTTGAATTTCGATTTAATCAGCGTTTCCTTAATATTCAACATAAAATTCTAAAAGTGAGGGTATATATATGATGCGTTCCTTATGGTCTGCTTCCACAGGCATGCAGGCACAACAATTAAATATTGACGTTATTTCAAATAACTTGGCAAACGTAAATACTTCAGGCTATAAAAAAAGCCGTGCTGAATTTGAAGATTTAATGTATCAAACCACAAAGATTGCAGGAACTCCGACTGTTGGCGACCAACAAGTTCCCGTGGGTATTCAAATTGGTATGGGTGTTCGTAACGTTTCTGTTCACAAATTCTTTTCCCAAGGAGATTTTCAAACCACTGACAACCCCCTTGATGTTGCCATTGAGGGTGAAGGCTTTTTCCAAGTTCAAGTTGGTGACGAGCTGATGTATACAAGGGCAGGGGCATTTAAATTAAATTCCGACGGTGTAATCGTAAACTCCAATGGCTATGTTTTACAGCCTGAATTTTCTGTTCCGGCTGAAACTCGTTCCATTGCCATTTCTGAAAATGGCGATATTGTTGCCCTTGATGGACAGGCCAATGAAATTGCCTCTTCCGAAATTCCAATTTATACCTTTGTGAACGAAGCCGGACTTGATTCAAGGGGCAGAAATTTATATATGCCTACCCTAGCTTCCGGTGATGCCATTCAAGGTGTACCCGGCGAAGACAATGTGGGAACATTGGCACAGGGCTTTTTAGAAATGTCAAACGTTGAAATTGTTGAAGAAATGGTAAATATGATTGTGGGACAAAGAGCCTATGAAATGAACTCCAAAGCCATTCAAACTTCTGATACCATGCTTCAAACAGCCATTAACGTAAAACGAATTTAATAATTGGTTCATTCTGAAAAAGTCATTTTTTGACTTTTTCAGAAGAAAGGACTTTTAAAAGATATTATAGTAATTTCAGATGAAATTGCTATGTCGGCTACGCTAGTAGTAGGCCGCCACTGAGGTGTAAGTGCAATTTATTTACATGTTAAACGCCAAAGTGAAGCGTGCCTTCAAGTTTGATTTTTTAATGATATAATCAACGAAAAATCAAACTACTAATTGAGACCTCTGCACAATTATTAATTTTTAATAAAAAACTGTTTTTAGAATGAAAATTTTTATTTTTAGATAAAATTTTGTACAGAGGTTTCTAATTAGTGATGTCAATTTAAATAATATACATGTGAGGTTATGTGATGACAAAAATCATAAATACCCCATCAATAAAAATCAATAACTCAACCTGTCAAGTTTTTGGCAATAAATTTAAACCATTAAACTTAAGCTTATTTTTATTATTTTTATTTTGCCTAATTCCCTTAAAAATTTATGCAAGCCCCAATGCCTTGGATCCTTCCATTCAAAGCGGAAGATATAGCCAAGAACTATTGCAAGGCGGGTGGAAAATAAAAATTTTAGATGCAGCCATAGTGCGTGGCGATACGGTTTTACTTGGAGAAATTGCCGAGCCCTTGGGTGCTATAAGCCCTCAAGACTGGGAAAAACTGGCCTATACTCCTCTATGGGCTGCCCCAACTCAAACAGGACGCCCCTTTCAAATCAATAAGCAAAGATTATTGGGGGCATTGAGACAATATTTAGGTATGTATGCCGATCATTGCATTTTACCAAACTCCTTGGCAATTCAAAGGGGAGGCGCTGTAATTGAAGAGGATGCCCTCAGAAATTTAATTCTCCAAAGACTTGCCCCTCAAATCAATAGTTTGGGTGGACATGGTGATTTGACAGACTTTCGCCTGCCAACCTATATTTTTATTGCCCATGCTTCCCAAAATTTGATTCTGGAACCAACAGAAGTCAAACCGGGAAGAATTACTCTCAGGCTTGGAGTTCAAGAAATTGATGGATCAATTTTAAAAAGATTTAGTGCTTCTGTATTTTTAAATTTATGGGTTAATGCCCCAACTTTAAACCGTCCCATGAATAAGGGCGAACAGCTTACAGCCAATGAAATTGTCTATAAATCTGTAAACTTAGCCTACCAACACGGAGAAATATGGGACGGACGCGGCGGACCTTGGCAACTTTCTCGCTCCCTTGGCACAATGGATGCAATTACTGTTTCCGACTTGCAAGCCCTAGCGGCTGTTCACAAGGGTGATAAGGTCTACCTTATTTATGAAAAAAATAATGTCAGATTAAGCGTTGTGGCAGAAGCCATGGAAGAAGGCGGACTCGGAGATTTAATTCTTGTTAAAAATGTGGATTCAAAAAGACAAGTTTATGGAATGATTAGAGATGAAAATACAGTCATTGCCAAATAAAAGTTATAAGTAATCAGTTTTAAAAAACATAACAAGCAATTAGATCATATAGATATTTATTTTTTTATAAATCAAGGTGTGTTTCTAAATTATTCAATGTTATAATAACCAGTTACTTTATTTATGATAAAAATTTGAAATTTTTACATTAGCAAGGAAAGCGAAAAATTCTTTTTTCCACAGGAAGTGGAAAGCCCCGCAGGGCGAGCGAAGCAATTTTCACACAAATTGCAAGCGACAGCGAGTGTCGCACAGGACGTGCGAACCGAGCGTCATTTTAAGTTGTCAAAAATTTACAGCTTGACGCAGATATTGGAAGCCTGACTGGTTTACCCCTATATTTTATGACAATAAGAAACCCAGCTTGATTTTGCAAAGCAAAAACAAGTAACAGAAAATAATATAAGAATTAAGAAACACAGCCTAATATTAGTATAAGTAATCAACAATAAATCAAAGTGCTATATCATGCAAAATTTTATGAGGAAAATCATGAAAAAAACGCAAAAAAAATCAAGTGCATCAAAAAAAGAACGTGGAATTTTAGCCGTTAAAACCTTAGTTCTTTTGGTACTGATATTAATTATGACTGCCTGCACAGCCGCTAAAGAAAAACCAAGCGTTGTACAGCCCATAACTCAACCTTTGGCCTATCAACAGCCACCTCCAAACTATAGCAATCCCGGAAGTATCTACAGTACAAGTACCTATCGTTCCCTTTATGAAGACGGACGTGCCAGAAGGGTTGGAGATATTGTTGTAATCAATGTAATTGAAAGCTCAACCGCAAGCCAAAGTGCCAATACGGAAACAAATCGTGAATCAACACTTGATGCCGGTGTGAGTGCCCTTTTTGGAGTAACCAGCTTGTTTAATGTGCCGATCGGAGCTAATCAACCCAGCCTTGGCATTAGTTCAACCAATGATTTTGAGGGTGACGGAAGTACAAACAGAAACAGTAATATCAGTGCAACCCTTGCCGCCAGAGTAATCAATGTGCTTGGCAACGGATTAATGGAAATTGAGGCTGTTCGCGAAATTAAAGTGAATAATGAAACCCAATTTATGGTTGTGACAGGTTTAGTCAGAACCAGAGACATCAGCCCTGATAATACCATTGCTTCAACCCAGATTGCCAATGCTAAAATTGAATACTATGGCGAAGGAGTTATTTCAGCCAAACAAAAACCCGGTTGGCTAATCAGATTCCTAGATGCTATTTCACCATTCTAATATTTGAGACCTCTGCACAATTATTAATTTTTAATAAAAATCTGTTTTTAGAATGAAATTTTTTATTTTTAGATAAATTTTTGTGCAGAGGTTTCTATTTTGATATAAAAAAAACCTCTAAAATTTTTAGAGGTTTTTTTATTTTAAAAAATTACATATTCCAAGCTTTTAGCATTTTTTTATAAAGCATTGCAAATTCTTCTTGGAAATTTTCAGCATTAATTTGTTCTTTTTCATTCAATTTACGAATTTTTGTTTCCATAATTCCCTTGTCAAGACTTTTACCGCCAATGATGATTTGCAAAGGTATTCCGATTAAATCTGCATCTTTGAATTTTATTCCGGGGCGTTCTTCCCTATCATCATACAGAACATCAATTCCAAGGGATTTTATGTGATTATAAACTTCATCAGCCTTAACACTAACCCATTCATTTTTAGGATCTAAGTTTAAGATAATTACTTCATAGGGAGCAAGAGGGGGCGGGAATACAATGCCGTTTTCATCATTATTCTGTTCAATGCATGCAGCCACAACCCTAGAAACACCTATGCCGTAACAACCCATAATTATCGGATTTTCTTCGCCTTTTTCGTCAACATAAACAGCCTTCATGGCTTCACTATATTTTGTGCCAAGTTTGAAAATATGCCCAACCTCAATGCCTTTATTTAATTCAAGATTAAACTCATTACATTTAGGACAAAGGTCACTTGCCGTTGCATTTCTCAAATCAGCCCAAGTTTTTACTTTGACATCTCTGTGCAGATTAACATTTTTAATATGGGTATCTTTTTTATTTCCACCACAAATCCATTCTTTTTGGGCATAAAGTTCATAATCAGCGATAATATTTTCAATTCCAATTCCCACAGGACCGGCAAAGCCCACAGGGGCATTGGTATATTTTTCCACTTGTTCGGGTGAAGCAAATTCTATTTCATTGACATCCAAAAGATTTTTTAACTTGACCATGTTTAGCTCTCTGTCACCCCTTAACAGTGCCAGAACAGGCTCACCATCAGCCATAAGCAAAAGACTTTTTAAAATTGATTCACTTGGAACAGCTAAAAATGAAGCAATTTGTTCCACAGAATGGGCGTCGGGAGTATGCACAGAGAAAACTTCTTCCTTTGAACTTTTATCAAAACCTGCATCAGCCATTTCAGCCAAAGGTAAAACAGCACAACGTTCAAGATTGGAAGCAAAGGAACAGTTTGGATCGGTACAAGAAGTAATTATATCTTCCCCTGTTTCGGCAAGAACCATAAATTCATGGGAAAAACTTCCGCCAATAGCCCCTGAGTCTGCCTCTACAATTCTAAAATTTAATGCCATATCTGTGAAAATATTTTGATAGGCTGCATGCATATCAAAATAACTTTTATCTGCACCCTCATCATCGGCATCAAAAGAATATCCATCTTTCATTAAAAATTCCCTGCCTCGCATCAGCCCAAAGCGTGGTCTGATTTCATCACGGAATTTTGTTTGTACTTGGTATAAATTTAATGGCAATTGACGATAAGAGCGAACTTCATTACGCAATAAATCGGTAATAACTTCTTCATGGGTAGGCCCAAGACAATAATCACGCTCATGTCTGTCTTTAATTCTTAATAATTCCTTACCATATTTTGCCCATCTTCCTGACTCTTCCCAAAGGTCTGCCGGCTGAACAAAGGGCAAGAGAATTTCTTCTGCCCCTGCCATATTCATTTGTTTACGCACAATATTTGCAGCTTTGTTTAAAGCCCTAAGCCCAAGAGGAAGCCAATTATAAATTCCTGAAGTTAATTTTCTAATCATTCCTGCTCTTAACAATAATTTATGGCTAATAACTTCAGCATCGGAGGGAGCTTCTTTTAAAGTGGGGATATAAGCACGAGTATAACGCATAATTTCCTCAAAAAATATAGCAAGTTACATTTAAAGTTATATCAGATTAATTTGCTATAATATGGTTAAAAGTTATAATAATTGGTCAAGTTCTTGTAAAAAAGCTTTAAAAAGTTCCTTTTCTCCATTCACTGTTTTGACTATTTCACCTTTTTTAAAAATAACACCCTTATCTTTTCCGCCTGCCAAACCAATGTCTGCTTCCCTTGCCTCGCCCGGTCCATTTACAACACAACCCATAACAGCAATTTTTAAGGGCTTTTGAATATTTTTAACATATTCTTCAACTTTTTTTGCAAACTCAATAAGATTTATTTCTGTTCGTCCACAGGTTGGGCAAGAAATCATTTCCACACCAACTTTTCTAAGATCTGTTGCCCTTAAAATACCATAGGCAACTTCCATTTCTTCAAGTGGTGAGGCTGTCAGTGAAACTCTTATTGTATCACCAATTCCTTCCATTAGCAAGCTTCCGATTCCAATGGCAGATTTTATGGCTCCGTTTAAAACAGTGCCTGCCTCCGTTACACCAAGATGCAAGGGATAATCCGTTTTTTCATGCATTATTTTATAGGCTTTAATTGTATCGGTAACAGATGAAGATTTTAAAGAAACTTTAATTTGCTTAACTTGTCTTTCTTCAAACAGAGCTGTATGCCTTAACGCACTTTCCACCAAGGCCATGGGAGTTGGTCCCCCATATTTTTGCAATAAATCCTTTTCAACCGAGCCTGAATTAACCCCTATTCTCACACAAATATCATGTTCAATAATTGCCTTTGCCAAAATATCAATGGGGTTATTTTTTATTTCAAAAACATTTTCAAGATTAGAATTAAAAGTTTCCTGAAAATTTTTAATTATATTGCCGGGGTTTATCCTTAATGCTGAAAAACCGACATCAAGAGCCATCAATGCCAACCTATAATCAAAATGAATATCTGCCACCAAGGGCAAAGAGCTTTTCTTGGCAATCTCAATAATAGATTTTTGCACATTTTTATTGGGAATGGCAATACGAACAATTTCACAACCCCTTTTAGCCAGCTCATCAATTTGATTTAATGTTTCAAGGGCATTGTTGGTATCTGTATTTGTCATACTTTGGACTATGACAGGATTGTTTCCACCAATTAAATATTTACCAATTTTTACTACTCTTTTATTTTTTCTGTTTTGCATAACTTAGATTTTATTTTCTATTAACTTATTTATTTTTTTATATTTTTTCATCATGTCATAGGCACATAGACCAAGAGCAAGCCAAATTAGCGGAAATGTTACATAATCGGCACTTGAAACCTCATCACCAACCACAAAAATTGCCAATAAAAATGCTAAATTAGGACTAATATATTGAATAAAACTTACACTTGTCAAGCTTAGATTTTTTACACCATAAATATATAAAATTAATGGTATGGCAGTAAAAATTACTGTTGAAAACATTAATAAAATATGTCCTGATCTCATATTAAAAGTTTGTAAATTAATGGGATCAAAATTATATAAAATCGCAAGGCAAAATGGGGATAAGAGCAACATTTGAATAAAGAATAAAAACAGAGCCTCAAGCTTTATAATCTTATTGATATAGACATAAATAGAAAAACTTCCGCCAATGCAAAAGGATAAATAAGGAAAAGTTCCATAGGAAATAATATTATAAATAACAGAGGAACAAACCAAGAAAAGGGCTATTTTTTGCAAAGTATTCAATTTTTCCTTAAAAAATACGCCGGCAATAAAAATATTGGTCAAAGGAGAAAGATAATAACCAAGACTTGCCTCAAGAGCTAAACCACTATTAACTGTATAAACAAAAGAATACCAATTAATAAAAATAAATATAGCCGATAGCAACAACAGAGTGATTTGCTTTGGGTTTTTAAATGCATTCAAAACTACATAAAATTTTCTTTCAATCAATAATACAAAAAAAACAAAAACCATGGCCCAAATAATTCTTTGAGCCAATATGACTATAGGGTCTAAATAATTTAAAAATGGCCAAAATAAAACAGAAGCTCCCCATAATATATTTGCCATTACCGATGCAGAAAAAACCATTATTTTTTTTGAAAGCATTGTATTTCCAACATAAAGTGATTTAAAAAAATTGCGTACCTTACAAGCAAAGCAAGTAAAATACGCAATTTTTACAATTATAACTAATAGAAATTAGTTAGCAAAAGAACGAGCAAACAAAGCTTTAATAGCTTCTTTTGCATGGTCTTCCAAAAAACGTGTTCCTGTTGCTGTAAAATTAGAATTTTTAATAACAGGATCTTTTTCTTCTTCAAATTTTTCAGCTACCCAACGAAACCAAGCTTGTTTTGGTTGGTCATAAACCAATAAGGGCTTATTGCAAAGTTTGGCAAACTCTGCCCCCCAACCTGTACCGCCATTAACAGTCAAATCCTCTTGAATGGTTCCGATAACAATAATTTCTTGCCCGCTGCTGACTTGCCAACAAATTGATTGTAAAACCTTTCTAAAAAGAGGAGCTTTGGTATACTCACGCCCCATTAGCTTGGAAACATAAGTCATACTAACATCTTTTAATGAAAGTTCATCATTTGTTAATACCCTTATGCCTCTCTTTCTCTGAATTTGATGGCCGTCAAAACTAAAATTTACTTCTTCAACACCATAGCTTTCTGCCAAGGTTCCAAAAAATTCTTCCGTTCCTGCGGCGCCTCCGCTAAAAAGTACGCATTTATTAGGATTGAGCATTATTTCTCCTCGTTTTATTTAATATATCAATTAAAATTTTAAATCATTATTTTACATTTATTTAGTTTATCTAAGCGAAAAAGC
This sequence comes from uncultured Mailhella sp., assembly GCA_964369835.1. Lineage (GTDB taxonomy): Bacteria > Desulfobacterota > Desulfovibrionia > Desulfovibrionales > Desulfovibrionaceae > Taurinivorans. Next base: position 25,096 of record CAYJGE010000002.1, on the reverse strand, counting down.
ATACTTTATAACAGCAAAAATCTAATAATCATTCATATAATTCATTACATTATAAATAATTTATTTATTTGATATTTATGAAGATATGCTTATGGCAAACAGTCATTTTATTTTTAGAAAATTTTACTGTTTACCCCGGATAAATTGATTATAGCAGACAGATTATAGTAGACAGATTATAGAGGATAAATCCTTGAATATTCATTACCAAGCAATAATCTGACCCTTTGCCCCACAGTAACATTTATGCTTGAATGTTCAACAATGGAGTAAGCCATGCCATCATCACCTTCCACAATAATCTCATAGGCACTGTGACCACCAATCATATTGCCCAAATAGCCACCACCTAAACCACCTATGGCAGCGCCGCCTGCTGTTGCTAAAAGTTGACCTGTGCCACCACCAATCAAACTGCCTAAAATACCACCAAGCACACCACCTGTTACAGCACCAACACCGGAACCACCTGCACTATTTATTCTAACGGGTTTCATGGCAGACACTTGGCCAATTACAGTTTTAAACTCTTGAGCTTGCCCTATTGAGCCCGCATCCATACTGTAGGGAGAACAACCACCTAACATAAAAATTGTAATCAATGAAAATATAAAAGATTTTTGTCTTAACGTCATTTTAATACCTCTTTTTTAAATTTTTACTTATATTGATACAGATATCAATAAGACCTTAATTTCTCATTATTTTAAATCAAATAGGGCATTTGTCAATAAAAAAAACCTGTTTTTAAAAAATAAGTCACGCAGGTCACGTTTGCTATGCAAACTGCTTTTTTTTATTATATTAACACAAGTACTATATTTATTTCATAATTAACTTATCAGTAATTATACCGTAAAAAAATCATTCAAAAATTAAATAAAAAAATCGACTAATTGAAATAAATATTTCCTTTAATCGATTTTTTGTATAAAAAAAAAATAATTTTTTATACAGCAGTATAGTTGCGAGGGCTTGGCTTACGAATTACACCTGTACGAATACAACGTGTGCAACAAGAAATAACTCTGACCACACCATCATCAAACTGATGTCTGACATTTTGCAAGTTTGGATTAAAACGACGTTTTGTTTTAATATTTGAGTGGCTTACCAAATTACCTACTTGAGGTTTTTTACCACAAAATTCGCATTGTTTACCCATGATATTCCTCCAATATTATAAGATTTGTACCAGAAATTATTTTGCACAAACCTTTCTTTATAATTCAAAAATATTCTAAACCCTACAAAAAAAATAGCGTAAAGTTACAATTTTCAAAAAATTTTATAAATATTATTCTCTAGTAAATTTGACTGCTAAAATTACTCTACAAAATTAAATATAGCAAGAAAAATTTTAATAAATTTTAATTTAATTTTTTATAACATAAAATTTAATAAAAAACTTATTATCTATCATACTATATTATTTTAATCATATACAATAAACATCATCGAAAATAATATTTAAAATTTAGATAGTTGCATAAAAAAACAAGCCAAATTCGTCATTTTTTTTATTCTAACTTATTTAATTATTTAACTATTTTACCTTTTAAGCTTGACATAAAAACTTGTATATGAAATAAATAATCATATATTTTATGATTGATTCAATATTAAAATTTTTTTATTAATTGATACACACTGTTTTTAACTTTTTCACAAAACACATTTACTCCGTGCAAAAGGAGATCGGCGAATAATTCATTATTAAGACTCTGTATAGTGTTTACACAATAAAACAACCACAAATCATTGATTGATTTGTGTGCTTTTTAGCTTTGCGCACATTTTTTTGCTAAACAATAAGCTTTGATAATTTTTATAAGTTTCAATATAAAAAATATTTACACAGTGACTTCAAAAAAATAGTTGTGCAGAGACTTGAGCATCAAAACAAGTTTTGATGTCCAAAAAATGGTTGCCGTGCAACAATCTAGCTTTTATGTTTTAAGGAACAAGGTATGAAAATAAAAAAAATTGCTTTATCTAACTCTAAAAATGCTGAACAACAAGAGTGTTATGTAAAAAAGTATTCAAATTCAAAGATGAAATATTTAAAAATCCAAAAAAATACTTCATGCTTGGCAGATAATCCCTTCACACCTCCATTTATAAGAAGTGAAAATATGCCCTATACAGCCGATGCATTTTGTGAAAATTCAGTCAAAAATTTTACATCAATAACACAAGTCAAACAGAGCAAAAAAAGAAAAGATTGTAATTCAAAAGGAATTGAATTAATAAAAAAAAGATATCATGATATTTTTACAGATTATAAAAGTACAAATAATTTAAATGATAATTTTAACCACCGGAACAGCTCGGAAGATTTACATTATGAGCATATAAGCGAGTTTAATTCTTCCATAAACCGTCTAAAAAAAGGTGAGTTGGAAAATATATGGTGCGTTGCCATTGCTCCTGTACATTTAAAAGGAATGGAAGCAATATGCAAAGTTTTTGGAAAAAGCAGAAATACCATAAAGACTTGGTGCAAAAACGGTGCTCCCATAGCCTTTGATGGCTATTGCTATTATGCAGAATATATGACTTTATTCACATGGTTCCTGAATTATTTTAAGGTAAGTAACGAATAATCATCTCCTTGAATAAGTTTCCAAACAAAAGAATATATTTCCAAACAGTATAATTTAATTATTATAAATATAATTCAATTTATTATGAAGATATGCTTATATAATTATTTTTTTTTATTGAAAGAGACCTCTGCACAATTATTAATTTTTTAAAAAAAATCTGTTTTTAGAATGAAATTTTTTATTTTTAGGGCATTTTTGGAAAAGAATTATCCTGAAATGCCCTAAACACTTCATTGGAGCATGGCGACATTGAAGTGCAAAAAGCAAGAATAGAAGCGGCTTTGCCACTTCGTTAAATGATTGCTTTTTGAAAGTTATATGGGTTAGAGCAGTTTCAATCTTTATTGAAACTGCTCTATATAAATTTTTGTGCAGAAGTTTCTGAAAATTTATAAAAATCTTAAATTTTATTATTTTTATATAATCTGTGTGCAGAGGCGAAAGACAGCCCAAAGAATTTTTTAAGGGCAATCAGTCAACGACAAAAAAGTCATTCTATCTATTCTTGGTTTTTGGGCATGTTTACTTCGTAAATACAAAAAAAGACCTTGCATAATAAATCATGCAAGGTCTTTTTTTTTAAAATAAATTTACAAATAAAACTAGGTGGATTGTATAATTATTCTATAATTTCAGCCTTAGTAATTATTACAGGGTCCACAGGTGCTTCAGCTTGAAAGCCTCCGAAACCTGTTCTTACGTTTGAAATATTATCAACCACATCAAAACCTTCTATTACCTTTCCAAAAACCGCATAACCCCAGCCTCTGACAGTTGGTGCTGTATGGTTTAATATATTATTATCTTTCACATTAATATAAAATTGAGAAGATGCTGAATGGGGTTCATTGGTGCGTGCCATGGAAATGGTATATTTATCATTTTTTAATCCATTATCCGCTTCATTTTGAATTTGAGCTCTGGTAGTTTTTCGTTTATATTTTGGATCAAAACCACCGCCTTGAATAACGAAATCCTTAACAACACGATGAAAAATTAATCCGTCATAAAAGCCATCTTTTACATATTGCTCAAAATTAGCAACGGTTATGGGAGCCTTATCAGGATAAAGCTCTATAACAATATCGCCCATATTGGTAGTAAGTTTTACCATAGGGTTTTTTGCATGGGCTTCAAAAGACAAAAACAGACAACAAGCCAAACAAAAAGATATAAGAAAACGCATAAAACACTCCTAAAATTTTTATTATAATATTGAAAGCTCTGCATAATTCATTGCGCAGAGGTCTCATATTAAAATTTCAAAACATATAAAAAAAGCCTGCAAAAAGAAACAGGCTATTTAAATTTATTAAACCAAGACTTATTCTACAATTTCAGCCTTAATTATCACAACAGGCTCAACAGGAACATCAGCATGATATCCACTAAAACCTGTATTTACTTTTGAAATTTCATCAACAACTTCAAATCCTTCAACAACTTTACCAAAAACAGCATAGCCCCAACCATTAATTGTAGGAGCAGAAAAGTTTAGAAAATCATTATCCTTTGTATTGATAAAAAATTGAGAAGAAGCAGAATGTGGATCTTGGGTGCGTGCCATGGAAATGGTATATTTATCATTCAAAAGACCATTGTCAGCTTCATTTGTAATTGGGTTTCTGCCTTGCTTTTGCTCCATATTTTCATCAAAACCACCACCTTGAATCATGAAATTATCAATAACGCGGTGAAAAATCAATCCATCAAAAAAACCGTCTTTTACATACTGTTCAAAGTTTGCACTTGTAACAGGGGCTTTTACAGGGTTTAATTCAATTAAAATATCACCCTTATTGGTATTCAACTTAATCATAAAACTTCCTTTTTAAGTAGATTTCATTTTATCAGTAAGAAATCTACATATTTATTTTTTAATTAAAATATCCGATTAATAAATTTATGCTCAAAGATAATTAAACTACAAATTAATAAATTAACAGAATATTTGACTTTTTGAATTTTTTAGTTTTGCTGATGGCAAAATAAATTCAACCAAGTTTTCAAAGCACAGTCATAACAAAATTTATAAAATTTTTTACTCTGTGCTTGATATTTTTATCTTTTTACAGTATAAACAATTATCAATTTTCATAAAAATATAGAGTTAATCTTTGGCAAAAAACTCATAACAGAATTAATAAGTTAAAAACTTTTAGCTTTTTTTTTAAATTTATGCAATTTAAATTAATTCATTCAAATTATTGAGGTAAAAGGATTTAAATATATAAATTTTCATTAGTTATAACATATTTAAAACAATTTAAATTTTACATCATATTTTAAAGAAAGCTCTGCACAATTCATTGTGTAAGCTTTCTTGGAGAATTTGCCTCTGCATACAAACTTTTAATAAAAATTCAAACTTATGACTTTTGCAATAATTTTTTTGAAAAAATAATTATGCAGAGGTTTCTTAAAAGAAGATACTGTGAAAAAATTTTCTAAATCAATCAAAGAAATAATCACAAGAATATTTATAACAATTTTTATAATTATTTTTGTTTATGCTTTATACATATCCAACCCTTCTGCCTTGCAACACACGGAAAGAATGATTTACGATGTCTTTTTACGTTGGAATGGAGGAGGAGATCCTCACCCTGCCCCTGCCCTAATTGATTTAGATGAGGAAAGCATGGCGGAATTTGGACAATGGCCTTGGCCTCGTCATTTGCTTGGAAAACTAATTACAAAGTTAAGAGATAAGGGTGCAGCCTCCATCGGGCTTGATATTATTCTGGCCGAATCGGACAGTTCTTCCTTAATCAATATACAAAAATCCTTTTCGCATCATTTTGATTTAAATATCCCCTTGGACAATATTCCCAATAATTTATATGACAATGACTTGATATTAAGTGAAATCATTGCAAAATCTCCTATTGTTCTCGGTTCTTATGCAACTTTTACCGGTAAAAAAACCAAACTGCCCAAGGACTTGCCAAAAAATGAAGGTTTATCAAATTATTATAAGGCAGGAAGCCCAAATCCACAGAGTTTATTGATTGAAGCCGATGGAATTGTTTTGCCCCTACCCGAATTCAGGTCCCATGCCAAGCTTGGAGTAATCAACATTTCACCCGACCCCGATGGCATTATCAGATCCATTCCCCTTTTATTAAAAGTTGATGAGCGAATTTTCTTTTCCTTGGCCCTACAAACATTAATGCAAGGTTTAAGAGCAAATACCATAGGGCTGATAGGGGGAGTCAATGGTTTGCAGTATATAAGGTTAGGTCAGTTCATGATTCCTGTGTCGCCAAATGGCAGATTTATGATACCTTTTCGAGGTTCCAGAAACTATTATCCAACATTTAGGGCTGCGGATATTTTAAATGATAAAATTCCTGCTTCCGAAATTCAAAGTCGGGTTTTTATTATCGGAACCTCGGCGGCAGGTTTGCGTGATATTCGTTCAACTCCCTATGACTTTGATTATCCGGGAGCTGAAGTTCATGCCACTGTCATTGACGCCATTTTAAGTGACAGAAACATTCAAATTCCCCATGCATTAAAAAAAATTCAAGGAGCCATCATAGTTATTTCAGGAATTATTACGTTAATAATTCTAAGTATCTGCCCTCCCCTTATATATTTACCCGTATTAATTGCATTAACCATTGGCTGTTTTTTTACAAGCTGGCATATTTTTCTGGAAGGAATGTTTATTAACCCACAATTTGCCATTATCACCATGATAAGTTTGGCATTAACATTATTTGGTTTAAGGTTTTGGCAAGAATCAAAACAAAAAAGAACTTTAAGAAATGCCTTTAGCCGTTATATTGCTCCCGACATGGTTAGGCGAATTGTGGAAAAGGGTGATGTGGTTTTGGTTGGTGAAGAAAGAAATATCACCTTGATGTTTACGGACATCAGAGGATTTACAGCCATGTCTGAAAATTTAAATCCAATTCAAGTTGTTGATTTATTAAATCAATACTTTACTCCCATGACTTCCATCATAAAAAACAACCAGGGCACGGTGGATAAATTTATCGGTGATGCCATCATGGCCTTTTGGAATGCCCCTCTTGATATTCAAATGCATGAATTAAAGGCTGTTTTTAGCGGTGTAAAAATGTTGGCCGCCCTAGAAAAATTAAATGAAAAATTAGTTGAAGAACTGGATATTAGATTAAATATGGGAATTGGCATACATACGGGCAAGGTTTATGTCGGAAACATGGGAAGCCCTGAAATGCTGGACTATACATGCATAGGCGATAATGTGAATTTGGCTTCACGCCTTGAAAGTTTATGCCCAACCTATGGAGTTAAGCTTATTTTAAGTGCCGAAACAGTTAATATTTGTAAAAATTATTTGGAAAATCAACCAAGTTTACAAGAACAATTCCCCTTATTTTTGGCTTTAGATAAAATCAAAGTAAAGGGCAAGGAAGAGGCTGTGGAAATTTATACAGTCCTGGAACATGATCAAATCAATGAAAATGAAATAAATTTATTTTCAAGAGGGAAAAGTTATTATTTTAATGGTGACTTTACCAAAGCTTCAAATGTCTTTCAAGAATTATTACAGAATAAACCCGATAATTTGACATATCAATTATTTAGTGTTCGCTGTCTTGAATTAAAAAATAATCCCCCAGTCAATTGGCAAGGTGTATGGACATTTAGCAAAAAATAATTAGTTTTACATATAAAATTCAATCAATTGGAGAAAATAATGGGATTTGCAAATCGAATGAATCAATTAAAAACAGAAAATGCCTTTGCCGTTGCCTTAAGGGCTAATCGGCATGCTTCGGAAGGTCATAAGGTTTATCCATTTCACCTCGGAGATTTAAATTTTTCAACTCCTGAATTTATTTCCGAAGCAATGATTAAAGCATTAAAAGACGGTAAAACTTGTTATTGCCCCGGCAATGGAATTTTACCCTTAAGGGAAGCCTTGGCAGATGATATTAATCAGGCAAGACAAACAAATTATACGGCTGAAAATATTTTAATCCAAACCGGTGGAAAGCCTGTCATTGCAAAATTCATTTTAAGTTTTATGAATGAGGGGGATGAAGTTTTATTTCCTAATCCCGGTTTTCCGATTTATGAATCACAAATAGAATTTCTAGGCGGAATTGCCAAACCCTATGGATATAAATTATCAGAAAATTCCTATGAAATTGATATGGATATGCTTGAAAGCTCAATCACACCCAAAACAAAATTAATTATTATCAATGATTTTCATAATCCGACGGGCGCAGAATGTACTGAGACAGAAAGATTAAAACTGGCAGAAATAATCAGAAAACACAATTTAATAGCCTTGATTGATGAAGCATATTTTGATATTCGTTATCTTGGCAAGTCAAACTCCATTTTATCTTTGCCTGACATGGAAAAACACTGTGTAATGCTTTATACTTTTTCCAAAAAATTTGCCATGACAGGCTGGCGAGTGGGGGCAATGGTTTGCCCGACAGCCTATATTGAAAAAGTTTCACGTTTAAATACAAACATTGAATCATGCACCTCCCATTTTTCCCAATACGGAGCCTTGGCAGCCATAACCGAAAAAGAAAAAGCAAATAACAGCTTAAATTCAATGTTGGCAACTTTAAAAGAAAGGCGTGATCTTGCCGTAAAAATGCTAAATGAAATAGATGGGATACACTGCCCAACACCCCAAACAGCCTTTTACTTATTTCCGGAAGTAACAGGTCTTATTTCACAAAAAGGATTTAGTAATTATGCAGATTTTGCTGAAGATTTACTAATCAAAACAGGTATTTCTTTATGCACAAGAGAACATTTCGGACAAATTCTTCCAAGTGAAATTAAGGAAAACAGGTTTTATGTCAGACTGGCCTATTCGGGAATTGATAGCGAGCAAATTAAGATGGCATTAACCAACATGCAAAAATATGCAAAATCATAAAGATTTATAGCAGTTTCAATTAAAATTGAGAACTATAGCATTTTAAGTTGACATCACTAATGTCAACTTTTTGAAAGCACACTTGCTCCGGCATTTAACAGTGCAATAAGATTGCACTTATGCCTACGCAGTCGACGATAGTAATTTCATCTGAAATTACTATATAATCCATAAGAGCATACAAAAAGCACGCACTTAACGAGCAAGCAAAGCTAGCTCTATTCGTGCTTTTAGCTCATCAATTTCGCTTACGCTCAAATGATGAATTTATAGCATTTTTGCTCATTTTCAATGAAAAATGCTATAAATAATTTTACAAAGAATAAAAGGACAACAAAATGCAAGAAAATTTTGAAAATGAAGCAAACAACAGTTTGGCAGAAGAATCAGCAAAAAATGCCATTGTTGAATTTTTTAGATTAAGTGAGTTCATGGTTGCAAAAGTGGCAGAAATTTTAAATGTAATGTCATTAAAATTATCTGTTGCCGAATCATGCACAGGTGGGCTTTTAGGAGCAAGTCTAACCCAATTAAGCGGTGCATCTGCTTGGTTTCAAGGAGGTATTATTTCCTATCATAATGATATAAAAGAAAGTCATTTACATGTTTTACCAAGCACTCTTGAAAAGCATGGAGCCGTAAGCCCCTTGACCGTATGCCAAATGGCCATGGGAGCGACAAAACAACTGAAAACAGAATTAAGCCTCTCCGTTTCAGGCATAGCAGGGCCGGACGGAGGAACAGAAGAAAAACCCGTGGGGTCAGTATGGCTTGGGATTGCATTGCCTGATAATATTTCAAATTTATTGGATAAGCATGAAAAACAAATTGCAAGTTTTTTGCATAATTTTTCAAAGGACGACCATATTGCCATTACTTCATTTAAAATTTTACAACAGGCATTTTTTACAAAGGATTGTCAACCCATCAAGGCCGATAATACAATTATCAAAGCAAGAGAATTTTGCTTTGCCGGAGACAGGGCTTCCATACGCCAAAGTGCTGTTTTAATGTCACTTTATTTATTGTATCAAGAATTGACAAGAGTATAAAAGTTTAAAAGTGTATCATTGCGAACGAAGCCCCTATCTTGTAGATAAAGCAATCTCCTCGCCAAATCGGGAACTTAAAAAAACTTTTAATTGGGACAGCCTTTAACGGGGAGATTGCCACGTCCTCAGCCCTTAGGGGTTTCGTCCTCGCAATGACACTGTTTTTGTTTTTTCTTGATATATCGCAGTTTTACAATTGTCGGTTAACGAAATAAAAGATTAAAAATGTGTCATTGCGAACGAGCGAAGCGAGTGTGGCAATCTCCTTGCAAAATCGGGAACTTTAAATTAAACACAAAGTGAAGCCAAGTGTTTTTTAAATTCTTCGGGATCTTTTATATTTTCAATCAATAAATTATTATTACCCGTGCCTGTAATGGTAACATTTCCATAATTAAAAATTCGACCTGTAAAGGTTTGAGAAACATTAATTGTTTCAATTTTTTTTATGGGATATTCAACAACACTTCTGCTAAAAAAACCTTTTTTGGAAATAACTCTTTGGCTGGTTACGGCAACCTCAGAAAATTTTTGTCCCCAATAAATAAATGGTAAAAAAAGCCCAAGGGAAAGCACTATATACCAAAAATTATCCCATAGAGCATAAGCTCCCTCAAAGACAACTTCCTCATTATCCAATAAAACACTATTAATATAACTACCCATTATTTTTTATCCAATTTTGAAAGGTTTGACTTTTGCAAATTATTTCACTGATGGCAACATTACCCATTTCTTGTGGATGAATACCATCTTCCAAGCTTGCGATATAATTTGGATATGTTGAAGATAAAACCTGATGAAGATTTATATAATCTATGTCTAGTTTCTGACAAAGTTTTTCTTGTTCTTGTGCCAAATCAGCAATACGATTACTATGATCTTCATTTTTAACAGGCGGAGGACTTAGGAAAAGACATTTTCCAAGACTTTTTGCCTTTGTCAATAATTTTTCAAGATATTCAATTGATAAATCAATTTTTAAAACAGGGGTTCCTGTGGGGGCAGCCATATCAACCGTACCACACATTATGATAAAATAGGACTCTGATTCAGGCAAATTTCTTGCCTTAAATTCGCTTTCAAAACGGGCTTCAATGCTTTTGGTGGAATGTTTTCTGGCGCCTAAATTATAAAATGTTGTGGGTGGAATTGGTAAACCATGGGATTTCAAGTAAATATTAACCAAACCTGTCCAGCTATCACAAATGGTAACATTAACACCAAGGGTTATGGAATCACCAAAAAAATAAAATGTTTTCATTAAATACCTCATTATTAAAAATTTTAAATTTACAATATTTAAATTTTCATCAGCCAACATTAATTATTTTATAGCAAAGAGTTAAGTTAAAGGTCAAGTTCAATTTAAATTATTTTTATTTAAATCCCATAGTAATTATAAAGATTTTAAAAATAATGCCGATAAGTTTTATAAACTATTAATAAGAGGTAAAACATGGAAATAGCATCAACTCAAATGCAAGTATCAATAGAAGTAGGCAAAAAAGCTCAAAATACAGAAGCCCAACTTGTCAACGATTTAATGACCAAATCATTGGAAGCAACCAATCAAATGGCTGCTCAACAAAGAGCAAACCAAGGAGTAGGAACACAACTTGACGTGGTTGTGTAAAAACCTATTTAATTTGATTGTAATTTCAAACGAAATATCAGAGGTGAATTATGAAAATTGAAAGTTTAGAAATTTCAATGGATAACTATTCACAAAATTTTAAACATAATTCCTCGGCTCAAGTTGAACTGAACCCTTTTGAATTGAGCTCAAGAGTAAGTAGAAAAAATCAAGAGGGTGAACCTCAAGAAAACCTTAAAGTTCAAAGAATTCAAAGCAGAGAATCCAATAATCAAAGTTTATCACATCTAGGTGAAAATGAACTTTATGATTATAAGCAGTATGCCGATGCATATAGGGCAAGTCTTGGAATTGGTACAAGACTGGATATTATTGTTTAGACAACATTTTAGAATTGACCTTTGCATGATGAATTATGCAAAGGTTTCTTTATTAACAAAAGTTAACGTTTTCCTTTTAGTAAAAAAGGCACGTCATTCCAATTCTTACATTAGGGCATTTTTGGAAAAGAATTGTCCTAAAATGCCCTAATATATTCTTTTCTTTGTGTAAAATTAATAATGTTAATTGGATTATATACCACGTCAATCCGCTTGTAAAATTTACTTTCAAAAAAAATTAATTATTTTTAAATCTATTTTTTAAAAATAATTATAAAACAATACGTTAGAAAAATTTGTTTTTTAAGGAAAGGGGGAAGCAGTTACGTTTGAGGGGGAAAAACTCGCCCAGCCGTCAGGCGTCGTGGAATGTTTCAAAAAAACGTGGTTTTCCCCCTCAAAAAACACAAAAACGGATTGACGTGGACTATATACAAAGACCATATAAGAAACATGTCCAAAAAAAAATGCAATAAAAAAGCATTTTATGTGCTAATTTATTGCATTTTTTTTATCTCGATATCGATTAACCCAAGGCTTCCCTAAATCTATTTTGTAAAGCCAGCATTTTAACTTGTTTATCCTTAAGTTCCATTGCTCTTTGTTTTTCCTGCTCAACAACTTTGGCAGGGGCTTTTGCTATAAAACTTTCATTTTCCAACTTGACCCAAATTGCCCTTAAATCCTTTTCTATCTTCAATAATTCCTTATCAAGTCTGGCAAGTTCGGCGTTAAAATCAACCACATTTTCCAAAATTACCGAAAGCTCTGTGCCTTGTATAATTTGACTGGCAGAAGATTTTGGCGCCTTGGCATCGACATTGATTTCGATTTGTTCAAGTCTTGCCAAAAAGTTTAACCAAGGTTTTGAATTTTCCAAAAGTTCTTGGTGAACAGTGTTTGCAGGCTTGAAAATAGCAGATAATTTGGTAACAGGCGGAATATTCAACTCTGATTTAATGGTTCTGACGGTTGTTATACATTCTTGGATAAATTCCATATGCTCTGCTTCCGTTTGATTTAAACACTGTGGTCTTTTTGCAGGTAAGAGTTCAAGGCTTAAATCTGTGCCCTCATTTCCCGGAAGTGCCTGCCAAATTTCGGCTGTGACAAAGGGAATAATAGGGTGTAATAAAATCAAAATTTCAGACAAGACAGTATAAAGAACAAAGGCAGCTTCATCTTTATCTTTTTGTTCACCCTTAAAATCATTCTTGCTAAGCTCAAGATACCAATCACAAAACTCATTCCATAAAAAGCGGTATAAACTTTGGGCAAGTTCATTAAAACGATAGGAATTTAATGTATGTTCACTTTCAGCTTTTACAATTTCAAGGCGATGCAAAATCCATTTATGATGAATGGCTTTAATTTCTTTAAAATCATGGGCTTTTGGTTTTTCAGATCCCAAGTTAAGTAGAGCAAAACGAGCGGCATTCCATAATTTATTGATGAAATTTCGATAACCCTCAATCCTTTCCTCTGAAAGCCTGATGTCACGCCCCATGGCGGCAAGAGCTGTTAAGGTAAAGCGTAGGGTATCAGCTCCATATTTTTCTACCATGTCAAGGGGGTCAATCCCATTACCAAGGGATTTTGACATTTTCCGCCCTTCTTTGTCTCTCACAAGAGCATGGATATAGACTTCATGAAAAGGAATTTTTCCCATGAATTCTTGCCCCATCATAATCATGCGAGCAACCCAAAAAAATAAAATATCAAAGGCTGTCACCAAGACAGAAGTTGGGTAAAATTCCTGTAATTCCTTGGTATTTTCAGGCCAACCCATGGTGGAAAATGGCCAAAGAGCAGAAGAAAACCAAGTGTCCAAAACATCGGGATCTTGTTCCAAATTACTGCTTGCGCATTTAGAGCAATTTGTAGGACAATCTTCTGAAACAATAAGTTCATCACAGTCAAGGCAGGTCCAAGCCGGTATGCGATGCCCCCACCAAAGTTGACGGCTAATGCACCAATCTCTAATATTATCAAGCCAATTATAATAGGTTTTTACCCAAGTTTCAGGCATGATTGCAATTTCAGAGGGCACGGCATTTCTTGCTCTGGGAGCAAGTTTTGTGGTTGCCACAAACCACTGAACAGAAACATAGGGTTCAATGATTTCTTTACAGCGATAACAAACCCCAACACTATGATCTATTTCATCAATTTTTACCAATAAACCACTGTCTGCCAAGTCTTGAACAATTTTTTCACGACATTTTTCACGGCTGAGCCCCACATAATCCTTGCCGGCTTCTTCTGTCATATTACCAAGATCATCAATAACTTGAATAAATTCAAGCTTATGATTTTGTCCCAGTAGCCAGTCATTGGGGTCATGACAGGGGGTTACTTTTAATGCACCTGTTCCAAATTCCATGTCCACATACTTGTCAGCAATAATGGGAACAGGGCGATTGATTAATGGAACTAATATTTCTTTGCCAATATATTTTTGATAACGTTCATCATCGGGATGAACACAAACAGCACTGTCGCCCAAAATGGTTTCGGGGCGGCTGGTGGCAATGATTATTGAACCGCTTCCATCTGCCAAATTATATTTGACATTCCACAAATGCCCCTTTTGGGGATTGTGTTCTACTTCATCATCAGCAAGGGCCGTGTGACAGCGAGTGCACCAGTTAACAATATATTTACCCTTATAAATCAAATTATCTTGATATAGCTTGACAAAAACCTTGCGAACAGCCTTTGCCAAACCCTCGTCCATGGTAAACTTTTCCCTTGACCAGTCTACAGAAGCACCAAGATAGCGAATTTGCTCCATAATTCGCCCACCATACTCTTCTTTCCATTCCCAAACTTTTTCTAAAAATTTCTCACGCCCCAAATCATGTCTGGAAATACCATCTTTTAATAAAGCCCTTTCAACCACATTTTGAGTTGAAATTCCGGCATGATCTGTTCCGGGAAGCCATAAAACCTTTTTACCTTTTTGTCTGGCATGCCTGCATAAAACATCTTGCAAAGTTATGTTTAAGCCATGTCCGATATGCAGAGCTCCCGTTACGTTTGGCGGAGGAATAACAATGGAATAAGCAGGAGCATCGCTATCCATATTGGGGGTAAAGGTTTTATTTTCAAACCAAGAATTTCGCCAATAGGTTTCAACTTCTTGGGGTTCATAAGCTTTTGGGAGATCTCTAAAAGACATGTTTGCCTCGTTATTTATAAAGTAATACTATATCTATGTTATTTGTAAAAAAATCTGCTATATACATTCTTGTGCTCGCTTGCGAAAGCACGGCAAGGGGGGTGTCATATTGCAAAGCGAAGCGAGGGCAATATGACGGGGGTTCAGTTCGACTTAATCGCTTTTTGCTTCACCTTTAACTGTATTAACCACTTAATAATTATTCTTATGGTAAGCAAAAAGCGAGTTAGTGCCATAAAATAGCGGATAAAATAAGGCAGGCTTTCAAGAGCAAGGAAGGCGAAAAATTCTTTTTTCCACAGGAAGTGGAAAGCCCCGCAGGGCGAGCGAAGCAATTTTCACACAAATTGCGAGCGACAGCGAGTGTCGCACAGGACGTGCGAACCGAGAGTCATTTTAAGTTGTCAAAAATTTACAGCCTGACGCAGATATTGGAAGTCTGATTGGTTTACCCCTATATTTTATGGCAATAGAAAACCCCCACTTGATTTTGCGAAGCAAAAACAAGTAATAAGAAAACATAACTTATTTCTGCAAAGCAGAAGCAAATAATAAAAATTAAATTTTACTCTGCAAAGCAGAAACAAATTGTAAGAAATTAAAATTTCCTCAAATTAATCTTTCAAAACATTTGTCAAGCGTCTTAGGGCTTCATCAATATTTTCAGAACTGGCAAAGGCTGTAAAGCGAACATAACCTTCACCGCTGGCACCAAAACCAACTCCAGGAGTACAAACAATATGCGCTTCATCAAGTAAGTGTTGGAAGAAATCCCAAGACCCCATATTTTTCGGAGTTTCAATCCAAATATAGGGTGCATGCTCTCCACCATAAACCTTTATTCCAAGACTGGTCAACTTTTCTCTGATTTTTTTGGCATTTTGCATATAAGAGTTAACCATTTCTTTGATTTCTGCTTGCCCTTCATCGCTAAATACTGCTTCCGCTCCCTTTTGAACTATATAGGGGCAACCATTAAATTTTGTGCATTGGCGTCTGTTCCATAAATCCTTTAAATTATATTCCTTACCTGTCTCATCATAGGCTTTAACGGTTTTGGGAATAACCACATAACCACAACGAAGCCCTGTAAAACCTGCATTTTTAGAAAATGAACGAAACTCAACAGCAACCTCTGTGGCACCTTCAATTTCATAAATACTGCGAGCAATTGACTTATCTTGAATATAAGCTTCATAAGCCGCATCATAAAGAATAATACATTTGTTTTGACGGGCATAATCAACCCAGACTTTCAAATCTTCCTTGGAAATTACACTACCTGTGGGATTATTTGGATAACATAAATAAATGCAATCAGGTTTTTTATCGGCAGGAGGCAGAGCAGGAGTAAAATTATTCTCCTTGGTGCATGGTAAATAAACAATATTACTCCATTCAACACCTTTAAAAGAACCGGCTCTTCCGCTCATGGCGTTTGAGTCCACATAAACAGGGTAAACAGGATCGGTCACAGCAATACGACAATTTGCTCCAAATAATTCTTGGAAATTTCCAATATCGCTCTTGGTTCCGTCACTGACAAAAATATCTTCGGCAGCAATATTTATTCCTCTGTCTTGATAACAAAATTTGGCAATTTTTTCACGCAAGAAACCATAGCCTTGCTCAGGTCCATAACCTTTAAATGTGGCAGGGTCTGCCATTTCATCAACGGCCTTGTGCAAGGCCAAAACAACAGAAGAAGGAAGTGCCTTTGTAACATCACCTATTCCAAGACTGATAACATTGGCATCAGGATTATTTTCTTTAAATTCACGAACCCTTTTGGCTATATCTGAAAAAAGATAAGAAGCCGGAAAATCAACATAATTTTCATTAATTAACATAAAAGTCTCCACTAAATACTTGGGTTGCCCCGCCTGTCATAAAGATATGATCATTTTCACGCCAGTCTATTTCTAAACTGCCACCATTTAAAACTACTTCAACTTTTCTATCGCAATATCCTAATTTTGCACATAAAACAGCTGTAGCGCATGCACCTGTTCCGCAGGCTTCGGTTTCACCCGATCCCCTTTCCCAAACTCTCATTCTGACCTTTGATTTATCTATAATTTGCACAAATTCCACATTGACTTTTTCAGGAAAAAGTTTGTGCACCTCAATTTGTGAACCAAATTTTTCAACTTCAAAATTTTCCACATCATCAACAATGATTACAGCATGGGGATTACCCATGGAAGCACAAGAAAATGCAAACATTTTTCCATCAATTTCAATGGATTGATTTAGACAAATTTCATCATTTACTTTGACGGGAATATCCTTACTTTTAAAAATAGGAGTTCCCATGTCAACAGTTGCCGCCACAACTTGCTCATTTTCAAGATGTAGGACAATTTCCTTAATTCCTGCCATGGTTTCAATATTAAATTTTGTGGTTTTGACAAGTCCATGGGTATAGGCAAATTTACCTACGCAGCGAATGGCATTGCCACACATTTGGGCTTCACTGCCATCACGATTAAACATTCTCATTCTAACTTCTGCCACCTCTGAGGGCAAAATTAAAACCAGTCCGTCCGAGCCAATGCCTTTGTGTCTGTCGCTGACCAAGGGAGCCAATTCTTCAGGTTTGTCGACCTTGGTTTCAAACCCATTAATATAAACATAGTCATTACCTGCACCATGCATTTTTACAAATTTCATAATTTTCTCTTTTTCGATGTTATAATTTTCTTGTATGTGAAAATTTCAAAATTTTAATTTATAATTACAATTAAGAAAACATTGATTACTTCGACGCTCTCTTAATTATCTGAAAATATAAAATGAAAATACTATCCAATAAGTGAAAAAGTATCAAGTCAAAAATTTTTGACGTAAATATTTTAACACTTTATTCCAATTTGGGGCTTTGCCCCCAAACCCCACGTGATTCCGGATTGAGGGGGAAAACCACGTTTTTTTGAACTAATCCATGACGCTTAGTCTCACTTTGTTCGACATAAGCTGGGTGAGGTTTCCCCCCTCAAACGTAAGCAATCGCTTCCCCCCTTCCTGAAAAAATATTTTTTCAAATAACAATATAACTATTTTGATTTATTAATATTTTATTTAATGTCTAAAATCAAAAATCATTCCATAATTATGTTTTTTTTAACCGAAATGGCGTGGGTTTACCCTGTTGATTAAATCTAATTTTCTTTACTTAAACTTTAAATCAAGCTACAATTTATAAGATTAAATTTTATACAAACAGGACAAGTTCCATGGTTAGAAATACCGATACAAGATCTATTTTTACAAGCAACAGCACAATATTATTATATTATATCTTAGGATTGGTCACACCCTATTATGGGTTTACAATTATAATTGCCTTTCTGGGTTCTATGATTTCAGGAGTAATGGCACATAAAGAACGCAATTTTATCATCAGTGAACATTGTAACCGCATTTTTAAAACAATAATAATCAGTTTCATATTAATACTTATTGTAATGGGCATTGCCTTTAGTATTTTAAATGCAAGCAATATTGTAATTCCCGAACAGGTTGAATTTAATTCTTTTGAAGAGCTTTGGAATGATTTATTTTTTCAAGATGTTTTTCCCTATGTCATAACAGTCATTTCTTGCCTTATTTTAATTTCAATTTGGTATATTTTTCGCTTCATTATCGGTATTTTTATCTTACTTAGCTCAAAGCCGCTTAAGTATAAATTTTAAATTTATACACTTGCAAATTTGGAAAGTTGAATTAATTATATATAAACATCAAATTATATAGTAATTTCAGATGAAATTACTATCGTCGACTGCGATAGCAGGAGACCACTGCGTAGGCATAAGTGCAATTTTATTGCACTGTTAAGTGCCGGAAGCAAGTGTGCTTTCAAAAAGTTGACATTAGTGATGTCAACTTAAAATACTCTATATAGGAGGAAAAACAATGACAAGTTCCGTCAGAACAGGTCTGCTATTTGCAGTGCTGATAGCTCTTTTTATGGTAATAGGAAATTTAATCGGCGGTATTTCAGGCATGATGATAGCCCTTGTTTTTGCCTGTGCCACTTCTTTTTTTAGCTATTGGTATTCAGATAAACTGGTTTTAAAAATGTATAAGGCGCAGGAATTAAGCCAAGAGCAAGCTCCTCAAATCCATAATATGGTAGAAGAACTTAGTCGCAATGCCAATATTCCAAAACCAAAAATTTATCTTATTCCAAACCAAAGTCCAAATGCTTTTGCCACGGGAAGAAATCCGGAAAACAGTGCCGTTGCACTTACCCATGGAATTACCCAAATTTTAAATGAAGCAGAACTTAAGGGTGTTTTAGCCCATGAAATAGCCCATATTGCCAATCGAGATATTTTAATTCAAACCATTGCCGCCACTTTGGGGGCAGCCATTACCTCAATTGCCAATATTTTTTATTTTACTGCTCTGTTTGGAAATTCCAATAATAATGGAAACAGAGGGGGAGCATTGGTTGCTATTTTAGTTACAATTTTAGCACCCTTATCCGCCAGCTTAATTCAAATGGCCATTTCACGCTCAAGAGAATATCTTGCCGATGAAAGTGGAGCAAGATTTAGCAATGATCCCATGGCACTTGCCAGAGCCTTGGATAAAATTTCAAATGCAAGCAGACAAATACCCATGCAAGCCAATCCGGCCACAGAAAACATGTTTATAATTTCACCGCTCACAGGTGGTTTTAAATCCTTGTTCAGCACTCACCCCCCCATTGAAGAAAGAATCAATCGTTTGACACAACTGGCCAATAGATAGTTAATATTTGAAAAAACATTGTTTAAATCAAAATCTGCAAAACACATATTTTGTGCTTTTGCAGATTTTGTATTGTTTTCTATAACTTGTTTTTGCTTGTCAAAACGAATAGTTATTAAATCGTTTATGCACTCTATAAGGTGAAGCAAAAAGCGATTTAATGGAACGTGAACCCCCCGTCATATCAGGGGCAACGCATCTAATTTTTCTTGAGGGGGAAAACCACGTTTTTTTTGAAAAAAAACGAGTTTTTCCCCCTCAAACTCCCCCTTTCCTTAAAAAAACATATTTTATACAAAAAATATAAAAAATATAAATAAAAAAAAACAATGATATATCAATATATTATAAATTTAAAAAACTATTTCAATTTAGATGCGTTAGCCCTGCCCGTCATATTACTTCGCTACGCTCATTAATATGACACCCCCCTTATAGTGCTTACGCAAGCGAGCACAAGAAGGTAAAACTTTTATCATAAATAAAGTTAAGTCTTTATTATAACATTAAATCATTTAGAAACACTCCCTAATATTAATTTATAAAAAAATAATCTACAAAAAGTTAATAAGAAAATTTTGTACTATCTTTTAATATAAATATTTGGCATTTTTTTTGCATAATAGTTTATAATTAGTTTTCAGTGTCAAAAAAGGGAAATTTTTTCCCTGTTAATTAGTTCACCTTGAAAAATCCATTGTTTGAATTAATATTTTTGCGAATATATTATCATATTTTTCAAGACTAATTATAACAATAAAATTTAAAATCCACATTTATATTTGGAGGGGAATGATGATTTATATTAATGGAAAAGTATGTGAATGGAACATGAATCAATTCAATAACTTGGAAGAAATCATTGTTGCAAGTTTCAATAGTGTTGCCAATGATAATCAAATCATAACCAATGTCATTTTAAATGATGAACCTTTTTCAGAAATTTATCCTCATCAGGCTGAAGATGTTTCTGTTTCAAACATTGAAAAACTTGAATTTTTCAGTGTAGATTTAAATCATATGGCTGAAAGTGTTGTCGAAGAACTTTTTAAAGTTACTAAATCCATGTCCTTGGCATGCACAACGGCCAGTACATATTTTCGCAGGGGAGATGAAGCAGAAGCCCTTGATATGTTGCAAGATTTAATTGAAGTTCAAAGATCATTTTTGAATATGGTCGGAACTTTGAGGACTGATTTTAATATTCCTGAAAGTGATGAAGTAAATGAACTTACAAACAGATTTTCTGAATTACTTTCAGAAGTCATAAATGTTATGGATTATGAAGATTGGGTATTATTAGCTGATTTTCTTGAATTTGAAGTTGCTCCAATTTGTAATGAATGGAATGTTTGCCTTGAACAGTTCCAATTATTCTTAAAATTTAGCAAAGAAACCATTCAATAAAGAGAGTTTAGCATGAGCTTAACAGTATTAGATAAAGCTCTGATCATTGCCCAGCATGAGCTTGAAGCAATGCGCAAAGGTGATGTGGAAAAAGTTGCATTATTTTTTGAAGAAAGAACTAAGCTTTTGAAAAGAGCCATGCACTCAAATGATGAACAAAATATTGACGATTACCGCATAAAAGTCGGAGCTTTGCAAGGTTATCATCAAATTATTTATGAAGAAGGTATGGCTACATTAAATAGCCTGAGGGCTACATTAATCAAAAGTAAAAAGAAAACCAAGATGGTTAAATCTTATATCAGTCAAAGATAAGATCTTTGAGCAAAAAATAAAGCTGAAAAACAATTGATTTTTCAGCTTTATTTTTTAACCACACTGAAAAATCAGTATTTGACTTTTCAGTGTGAACTAATCAGTATTTCCTAAACTTTAATTCCCAAATTTTTAATTACCGCCGCGGTAATTTTTTCCCTTTCTTTATCAACTTCTTTGTCTTCCAAGGTTTTTTGTTCTGACTGAAAAGTTAATCTAAAGGTTAGATTTTTTTCACCTGTTGGCACTTTTTGCTCATTTTGCGGATAATAAATATCACGCAATTCAACAGATTTTAGAAGTTTTCCATTGGCAGCTATATTTTTCTCAAGACTTTCAACACTCAAGGAGCTTGGGCAAATAAAGGTTATATCCCTACGAACAGGTGGATAAATCGGCAAGTTAGTAAACTTGGGCAAAATGTCTTTGGCAATTTTTGCAAGCAATGCCAAATCCAAATCAGCAAACCAAATATTTTTCTTGGCATAATAAATATCAGCCACAGAAGGTTTTATCCTGCCCATATATCCTATAATTTCACCACTTGGCAAAGATAATTCAATGGCCGGTGCAAGATAATTATGATCGTCCGATTTGTTTACATTGGGACTTGGCAAATGGAAGAAATCAGAACAAACATAATTTACAAAACCTCTCAAATCCGAATAATCCATTTCTTCTTCGGCATGCCCCCAAGCCTTATCAAAACGATTTCCATAGAGAGCAATGGCAAGCTGTAAATTTTCCTTTACGCTTGTTTCACTATTTTCATCTTTTATGAATTTATGAGCAATTTCAAAAATTCTGATACCATTGGAACCATGGGCAATATTTTGTCTGATGTTTTGTAAAAGTCCCGGTGCCAAATGGGTTCGCAAAACATCTTGTTCAGAAGTTAATGGATTTAAAATCTGCACCCTGTCTTCTGTGGGTAAATTTAGATTATCAAGATCCTTATTTCCAACAAAACTATAGTTAATTACTTCATTTAAGCCAATTCCACTTAAAAAGTGCTTCATTCTCATGATCAGATTATGTCGATTATGAGGATCTGAAATATGCTCAAGGCTATGACTTAGACTGGGCAAGGTGGGAGGAAAACTGTCAATTCCATGATAAATTGCAATTTCTTCAATTAAATCAGCTTCTCGACTCAAATCATAACGACAACCGGGAACAGTTACAAGCCATTCACATTCAGATTTTTTCTCAACTTTACAACCTATGGACGTAAATGTTTTTTCACAAAATTCCTCTGAAAAAGCAAGACCAAGCAATTTTTCGGAGCTTTTTGGGCAAAAACTGATTTTTGTAGGAATAAAGGGTACAGGAATATGTTTACAAACTCCCTTTCTGACAATTCCGCCTGTATAATAATTGATCAAATAGGCAGCCCTATCACAAGCAAAATCCATGCCCTCTTGGTCAACTCCCCTTTCGTAACGATAGGAAGCGTCACTATGCAAATTTAATCTTCTGGCAGTTTTGCGAATTGTGGCAGGCTCAAAAAGAGCACATTCCAAAAGAACATTGGTTGATTTATCGGTAATTTCGGTTTCAAGTCCGCCCATTACCCCTGCCAAAGCTATGGCATTTTCGGCATCACAAATCAGACCGTCATAATCCTTTAAAATTCTTTCTTGTCCATCTAAAGTTTTGAATTTTTGTCCGTTTTCAGCTCTTTTGACTATGATTTTCTTACCTTTTAATGTGTCGGCATCAAAGGCATGCAGGGGCTGTCCAAGTTCCATTAAAATATAGTTGGTAATGTCAACAATATTTGAAATTGATCTGATTCCCACAGCATTTAAACGATATCTGATCCAGTAGGGAGATTTTCCAAGCTTACAATTTTCAATTAGTCTGGCTGTATAGGAGGGACTGAACTTTGAGTCTTGAATTTCAATACTAAAATCTGTGCTGAAATCTGCTTCTTCACCCTTGGCGCCTTGTTCATCAAGTTCACATTCCGGTAGTGTTAGGGGTAGATTATAGGCGGCACTTACAACTCTTGCAAGGCCAAGCACAGACAAGCAATCCGCCCTATTGGGTGTAATGCTGATATCCAAAACCTCTGTGTCCATTTCCATTGCTGTCACAAAATTACTGCCAATCACAAAGGCATTATTATTTCTGTCTGTTTCAGGCAAAACATAAATACCGCTATGATCGTCACTAAGCCCAAGTTCACGCTCGGAACATATCATTCCAAAGGACTCAACTCCCCTTAACTTGGTTTTTTTGATCACAAAATCATTGGGCATTTTGGCGCCAAGGGGAGCCACAGGCACAACTTGACCTGCCGCCACATTTTCAGCTCCGCAAACAATGGTGGAAGCTTCTTCTTGTCCGATATCTACAGTACAAACATGTAAATGATCTGAGTTGGGGTGGGTCTCACAGGTAAGCACCTTACCAATCACTATATCTTTAATTTGGGCATAGGGTCGACGAATTTCTTCAACTTCAAGACCAAGCATGGTCAAACGTTCCCCAAGCTCTTCGGCACTTCCTTGATATGGTACAAATTGGCGTAGCCAGTTTAAACTTAATAACATATAATTTCCTTATAACGATAGAACTGAGCGAAAGAACATATTTCATAAATAAAAAGCTAATTATTCGTATGATTCACTGCATTATGAATATTTTTTATCTCATGTTTATGAAGATATGCTTATGCTCCGGCAAATTGAGACAAATATCTTAAATCATTTTCAAAATTCATTCTCAAATCATTAATTCCATATTTTAACATGGCAACCCTTTCAATACCAAGCCCAAAGGCAAAGCCGGAAATTTCCTTGGGATCATAGCCGACAGACTCAAAAACAGCAGGATCAACCATGCCACTACCCAAAATTTCAAGCCAACCTGTGGTTTTACAAATCCTGCACGGTGTTGAACTATTAATATATCCCTTGCCTCCACATTGAGTGCAAGACATATCCACTTCAACACTTGGTTCGGTAAAAGGAAAGAAGCTTGGACGAAACCTTACTCTGGTTTCTTTTCCAAAAACTGTTTGAATAAAAGCAGTTAGTGTTCCTCGTAAATCGGTCAAAGTTAAATGCTTGTCAACCAGCAGCCCCTCAATTTGATGAAACATGGGGGTATGAGTCAAATCTGAGTCACGACGATAAACCTTACCCGGTGCAATGACGGCAACGGGAGGTTTACGATCCAACATGGTTCTTATTTGCATGGTGGAAGTATGGGTGCGAAGAACAATTTTTTCTTGAATATATAAGGTGTCTTGCATATCTCGGGCCGGGTGTTCGGGGGGCATATTTAATGCTTCAAAGCAATTGAAATCAGTATCAACTTCAGGTCCGACCACAATTTCATAGCCCATATTTTGAAAAACTTGACAAACCTCTTCCATGGCACGAGTAATGGGATGAAGTGATCCTTGCCAAGGGCTTCTTGGGGGCATAGAAACATCAAAATCAGCCAAAAAAGCTGCCTCTTTGGCATTTTCCAAAGAAGATTTTTTTAGCTCAAGCATTTCGGTCAGGGCAGTTTTAACAGCATTGGCAGCTTGTCCGAAACTTGGTCTTTGTTCTGGGCTAAGTTCCGGTAATCTTGACATTATTTGAGCCAAATACCCCTTTCTGCCCAAGAAATTAATCCTTTGACTTTCTAAATCCTGTAAAGAGGCAACATTTGCCAAAGCTTCCGATAATTTTGTTTCAAGCTCTTGCAATTGATTTTGAATATCCATATCATCATCTCATAATATATTAAAATTGTTATGCAAAGTTATTAGGGCGTGTATCTAAATTCTTGTATTGTTTTCTTTTACTTGTTTTTGCTTTGCAAAATCAAGTTGGGTTTTTTATTGTCATAAAATATAGGGGTAAACCAGTCAGACTTCCAATATCTGCGT
>CAYJGE010000001.1:0-72780 GCA_964369835.1 uncultured Mailhella sp. | reverse complement strand
AAACTCATTTTTTTCAAAAAAATGGGGTTTCCCCCCTCAATCCGGAATCACGTGGCCCTCAGGGGCTCCCTTATTCCATCACGCCATTTCGGTTTTTAAAAACACAATTTTGGTATGGTTTTGATTTTTTAAATTTAGTAAAATATTTATAAATCAAAATAGTTATATTGTTATTTGAAAAAAAGTTTTTTAAGGAAAGGGGGAAGCGATTGCTTACGTTTGAGGGGAAAAACTCGCCAGCCGTCAGGCGTCGTGGAATGTTTCAAAAAAACGTGGTTTTCCCCCTCAAAAAACACAAAAACGGATTGACGTGTTATAAAATATAAACATCTAACAACCTCAGCAATAATTTTTATGGGGGCAATATGTGCAGGATTCATTGATTACAGCTTCAAAGCTTGTGGCATTTAGCATATGATTTAGGCAAAATTTCAGCAAGCTTGGAAATAAATTTGTTTTAATTTGAGTTAAATTAGTTAAAAAATTATCTTTTTCAATAATTAATGGTACTTCTTTGTTTTTTTCACGCAGAAAAATCCAAGCGGCATTGCAATCTGCCTGAGTTGTTTGTCCATAAATGTATAGGTAAAGGGGCAATTGTAAACTTGAAAAAGTTTCGCTGATAATTTTTAATAAATTATTTTCAAATTTTTCATTTTGATTGGCCGCGGAAATTTCATTCCAAAAATCATTATTTTCCCAAATACTATATCTTAAACTTTGCCTTGAACCTGTTTTATAATCCAAAATATAATGAATTTCCTGATCTTGAACTTGCCTTTTGTCAATTCTGTCAAAAATGGCAGTCAGGTTTATTTTATTAATGCCATAGGGGTTTTTTAAAATTAAATGGTCGTCAGCTTCCACTGTAAACTTTTCTTCAAGAAATAAAGGTGTAATTTCAAGATCTTTCATTTCTTCCCAATAATTCTTCAGATGATATTTTCCGGCCTGTTTGAACACAAAATAGGACTCGGGTGAAATAAATTCTTTTACATTAGAATAATTGGTTTCAGCATCAAATTTAGCAAGTATTTTTTGTAAATTTTTTTCATCATGTTTGTAAGTACTATTTAAATATTCCTCATAGACATTTTTTAAAAAAAGGTGAAACCAAGAACCAAGCTCTTGATTGTCATCGCCCTCAACAATGCTTGTTTCTTCTTGCAGTTTAGCCAAATAGGTATAGAAAAATTTGGCAGGGCATTTAATATAGGTATCTAAAATTGAAGCTGACAATTTTTTATTTAAAAATTTTTCAAACTGAATTTTTATTGGCTCAGTAATTTCAATGGCTTTTTTATTTTTCTTGGCGATTTTGATTTTAGGTATTTCATAACCTGTAATCAGACTATTTTCCGAGGTGGATAATTGCCCCCTTTTTCTTTCCTCATTCCACAAAAGTTCTTCCACAAATCTTGATTTTACACTTTTTTCTTGCAAAGCAGAAGCTAAAATTCCTTCTTCCCAAAAAAGCCAAGCTTCTTCAGCTCCGGCAAGTAAACGATATAGGGTATGAGCCATTAAAATTTCGGCATTGTGACTGTTTGGTAATTGAAGCAAGTTTCTTAAAGAGTCAGGCAAAAGGGGATCTTGTTGAAACTTTCCCGGTAAATTATCCTCTGTCATATCCATGATAAAGATTTTTTTAAATTTTAATAAACGAGATTCAAGCATACCCAAAATTTGCATCCCACTCAGGGGATCGGCTTCAAAGGGTATGCGTTCATCATTAATTAATTGCTCTAAAATTGAAAATAGAGCTTTTTGAGGTAAAATATCCTTTGCAAGTCTACTTTCTTTTAAAATTGGCAAGATATTTTCAACCACACGCACCAAGGTTTCGGCATCCAAAGGAAAGTTTTCAAAAACTGTTATGTCATAATTTAACCAAAACGTACTTAAATTTTCAAGTGCCATGCCCAAGGAGTTTAGTGAATTTAAATTTTCAAAATTATAGACGCAATGTTTAAAAAATAATTCACAAAAATCAAGCAAATCCTCGCTGAAATCATGATTATCATAGTCGCCGAGTTTTTCATCTAAAAATTCAGGCAAATTAAATTGATTATGCTCTTCATACAAGTCTTTTTCCAATTTAAACAATAGCTTGAGCCAAGCCTGATTTGATAATTCCCTTTCTTGTGATAAATCTGGGCATAACATCTTGGTATAGGGATGTTTTAACAATATCAAGACATCTTGTTTATTATAATTATAATTAATTGGTCTGGAATTTTTAATTTCAGTATTTAAAGACTTATTATTTTGCAAGGTTTGAATTATTTCAAGAAATTGAGTGAATAAAGTTCTTTTTATGGGGTAACCGATTGAAATATTAATATTTTTTTCAGGTAAATTATGTAAAACAGGCATAAGTAAGTTGGGGCTTGGCATAATAATTGCCAAGCTGTCATCGGCAAGAGTATGATTAAATTGACTAATATCTGCATTTGGTAATAAATCATCAATACATTCTTTTAATTTTGGCAATAATAATTCAATTTGTGAATGATTATCATGGGCAGATAAAAAATGCAGTTTTAAATCGTTTTCTTGTGATTTTGCCAAGCTTGTGCAGGTGGTTTTCCAATTTTTAAGCCAGTTTAAATGGTCTGCACAGGAATAATGAACATCTTTCTTTTGAGCTAAATTTGGGTCGCTATGCCAAAGAAATGAAGCTCCTCTTTCCCAAAAAAATTTAAAAATAACATCTTCTGCTTCTGTTAATCTCACAAAGCCTGCAAAAATAATTAATTTATTTTTAAAAAAGGGTGGAATAAAATTATTTGTAAAATCAGATAGTTGTGAATTTGAATATGTATCAAGTTGTAGGATGTTTAATAATTCTGAATTGTCTGAATCCGGATTTTGTAAATTATCTGTATAAAATTTAATAAAATTGGCTGCTCTGAAACTATCAAACCCGGAAGTGGTAAATTTCATACCCTTCGGATCTATTTGGTTATTTGATAATAAATTAATATAGTTGGCGTGAATGGATTTTAATGTGCCAAGCAAGGCTGCCGCCAAGGGGCTGACTTCTCCCTCTGCATGCTCAATATCCATAACCTTTACAAGTTGATTAAAACACTCTTCAAAAAGTTTATCCAAATTAAAAGCCATGGGGAAAAATTTGGCAAGACTTAAACTCGAATTTGGAATATTTTGTTCAGTAAAAAGACCATCATAAGCATCAATTTGGTCTTTTTGCAAAAGATTTGCCTTATCATCGTGGTCAACTTGGATTAATCTTTTTAAAACAGCATGTTCAGGTAGATTCTTAGCCGATAAGCCCACAGCTTCATGTAAAAAAGAAAGCCTGTCAAGAACTTCCAGTTTTTGCCTTGGCACTTGTCCCCTTTCCCAATGTTCAAGACATTGCGCAATAAATTGACTTTGGGTTAAAATTGTCGGTAAAATTATTGGCTTATCAAAATCCTTTGCTTTTTTCTTCAATCTGTTTTCAATATAGCGTTTTGGTCTGTTATGGGGAAAGATTAAAATAATATCTTGTCTGTTATTTATGAAGTTATCACTTTCAATATCTTGATTATTTTGAAATTTTTTAAATAAATTTAAGGAAAAATCTTCTAATTCCTCTAAAAAATCAAGATTCCAAGGAATTAATCCCATGGGGTTTTTTCCATTAAAATTGTATGAGGCAATATAATTTTTTTTCATAATCAACTCTTTTACAAGGGATTAACAAGATGTATTTCTTTTCTGTCCAAATAAATAAGCAAGCCCTTAACTTTTTTTGTTCCCATGGCATTTTGCAGTAATTGCAAATACTTTTGAATTTGCTTCACATTGTCCTTGTTTGGCAATTCATCATAATAGCCTGTTTTATAATCAATGGTTAAAAAAGCAAGGTCGTCCTTTGCCAAATCGCAGGGAACAAACAGGTCAACCCTATACATATTTCCGTCATTGCCGGCTATGGCATGTTCTTTATATCCCTTTGTAAGCCAAGTTTCTGTTCCGCCATAGGGTTCTTGCAAGTTTAAAAACCAAAGTAAATTATCTTTAATTTGCAAAGTTTCCTGTTCTGACATTAAACTTTGGGAAAAATAACCAAGAACACTGTTTATAACTTTTTGGACATCATTTTCAGGAGTAGAAGAATAAACAAGGCTTTCAAGGCATTTATGAATGACTATTCCTCTTTTATTGGCACTTAATCGGGGATAATTATAAAGTTCTTGTACATTTTTCCTAAATATTTTTAAGCGAGGTAACCAAGCCATGGGGCGTTCGACAACTTGATTTTCCAAGGCTGAAATTAATTCAGGTGTTGAGATTTTTTCTTTTGTTTCAATTTGTTGAGATTTTTTTGAAATCTTGCCTTGATTTATACTTTTTTGCTTTGCAATTTTTTTATAAAAAAGTTGGTTAATTACTTTAGCATAGTAAACGGACTCTGTTTTATAATTATTTTCAAAATCATCATTATAAAATATTTGTAATTCACTAATATCAATAAATTTTTCAATGTTTTTCTTGGCATTGTCATATATGTCTGAAAATTCTTCTCCCTCAATGCAAAATATGTATTGCAGAAAATCAATAAACAGAGGGTTTATAATGCTTTCATCGACTAAAACTCCGTTTATTGAGCCAAAACTTGCAAAATTTTCAGAAATTTTCAAATCTTTAGGTTTAAAATTATCATCGCTTTGAAAAATTTCCCATAATTTATTAATGCCCAACTTGGATTTTGCCTTATCGTCTTTTGTTAAAAAAACATGCATTTCCTTGGTTGGTCTTGTCCATGCCACATATAAATTATTTATTTTTTCAAGGGCATTATCAAATAATTGTTCATAGTGTTTGCTACCGCTTTCAGAGTTTAAATTATTATAGATTTTATAGACCTTATCATCATATTGATAGTCCATAAATTCATAAATATCTTGTCCTATTCTCACATTTAATGAAAGGTAAGGCATGACAACAGCTTCAAATTCAAGCCCTTTTGCCTTATGCACAGTCATGACAGTGATAGCTCCGATATTTTGAGCAAGCGGTGCCTTTTCTTCGGGGCTAAATTCGTCCCACCAATTTAAAAAGGCAGTCAAATCCATAAAAGAATTTTCCTCTGCCAAATGCACCAATTCCAAAAGCCTCAATAAAAATATTTCTGCCCCTGAATTTCTGCGGATAATATCAAATTTATGATAAATTTCATTAATTATATCATAGGCCGTCATTAAACCTGCCTTTGATAAAAGAGGTTTAAAAAAATAGGCGCTGATTACCGAAAATTTTTGATTAAATGCCGAAAATAAATTGTCAAAATTCTTTGAATTGGCATTTTCTGCCAAAAAATCAAATAATTCTTGCTCGTCAAGTGCATAGGGCAAGATATGCTTTGAAATAATTACTTCCCAAAAGGATTTATTATCGTTTGGATTATTTAAAAATCTTAATAGGGCAATCAGTTCTTGAATAATGACTTGTTCGGGCATTAGCAAACTGCCCTGACTGATTACAGGAATAGATTTTGCCATTAAAAAGGCAGAAACCGTGTTGGCTTGTTCATTGGTAAAGGTTAAAATACAAATATCTTGTAAGTCATAGCGTGTTCTTAAGTCATCAACACAAATTCCAAGCATGCCAAGGGCAGCCAAGTTATCATATTTTGAAGGTAGATTGGGTTGATGAATTTGGATTAAACCTTCAGGTTTCTCCAATTTACTTGGGGGGATTTCTTGTTTTACATTTTGATATGTGTGGGCAATTTTATCACTTGCCATACCCAGTGCCATTAATAAATCTTTATCTTGGTTTTCAAATTTTTCAGTCAAGGATTTGGTAAAGTAAGATGTTAAAAAATTTAAAATGGTTTTTTTAGAAGTAAATAATTTAAAAAAGGAATTATTCCAGTTAATAATATTGGCAGAACTTCTATAGTTGTAGTCTAAATTACTTTCATTTCCTTCTGCGTATTTTGTTAAATTGGCAGGTGCCAAATCAAATAAATTGGCATCTCCGCCCCGCCAAGCATATATGGCCTGTTTCACATCACCTACAAAGAAAACAGAACCGCCCGAAGAAATAACTTCTCTTGCCAGCCCTTCCATGGCTTGCCATTGTTCCTTGCTTGTGTCTTGAAATTCGTCCAAAAGAATATGATTTAGTTTTGTGCCAAGTCGACAAAAGGCGGCACTGATATAATAATCATGGCTTAAAATCTTACTGACCAAGAAAGGCACACGACTTGATAAAATAAGTCCTTCAGACTTTTCTTTTTGCCATAAATATTGTTCCAAATATTTGCCAAGTTCAAACAAACAGTGTAATTTCTTGGCAGGCTCAATAAAGACTTTTACAGAGGTGGATTTGGTAAATTCTTGTTTAAAATTTTCAAATTGCTTTTCAGCTTTTTCAGACGGTAAATTTGAATTTTTATTTAATAATGTTTCAAGGCTTTTATAGCTTGCATAGGTGGAGTTTTTAAACTCTCCTGAAACTAATGCATCTAAAAAGGTTAAAAATCTCTTGTTGCAAGTTAAACCTTCTTTTTCAATTATTTTGCTTAATTTTTTTGAAGCCTCGATTAATTTTTCCTTACTGTCCTTACAAATGAAATTCAAATCATCTTGCGAAGCCATTTGACTTAAGAAGTTATCATCTTGATTTTGCGTGAAAATATATTCAAGGGAATTTAAATGATTAAAATCTTGTAAATCATTCTCAATAAAATTTGAGACACTTTGCAAATTGAAATTTTCATTGACGACAGACATGAGATTGAGGACTATCTTGGATAATAGATCTTTTAATTGATTGGAATAGAGAAATTTATTAAAATATTGTGTGCTTGAGATTAATATATCTGCAAAATCCAAAAAATATTGTTGCAGAGTCATATCTTCTTTGATTGCAAGGGAGGCAATTTCCCTGATTAAAGGCTCCAAAATGTTTTTTTCGGAAAAAGTTGTTTCAAAATCAGAAATCAACTCAAGTTCAAGGCTTGAAATTCTAACCAATTGTTGCAATAAACTGTCAATGGTTTTTATATTTAATGCACTGAAATGTTTGAAAATATAGTCTAAAGCTTCCAAGGCTTCTTCTTTTGTGAAATTATCTTTTTCAAAATTTTGCTCAAGGGCAATATTTTTGAGGGACAAAATAATTCTGTCCTTCATTTGATTGGCTGCCAAATTAGTAAAGGTGACAGCTAATATTTCAGAAAAATTATATTTTTTTTGTTTGGAAGATTTTTTTTCACTATAACAATGGGCAGTTGGATTTAAATCACAGCCGGATAAGAGGTTAAGAAATCTGCGGGTAAGTGTATAGGTTTTTCCCGAACCTGCCGAAGCATTTATTTTAAATACTTGAGTCATTTTTTTAGCTCATTTTTTTTCAAATGTGTGTAGGGCATAAAATAGGGGAATATTTTTTTGTCTGCTATCAATATAAAGACAAAGGTATTCTTTATACGTTAATTTACTTTTAAATACAGGAAAAAACATTTCATCTTCCATCCATTTAATATCATAATATTTTTTTAAAAATGGGTGAATAGGTAGAAAATATTCAAGGTCGCAATAAAGAAAAGCGTTTTCATCAAAATATAAAGGTTTATAATTTAATTCCCTAAAAAATAAATTGCCGAAATGAAATAAAATCTTGGATGCAGGGTGGCTTGGAGTGGTAAAAATCTGAAAAATTTTCCAGTTTTCTTCAATATAGGTTAATAATTCTTCTCTCCACTGATAATTTTTCCCAAATTCAATTTGTAATGAAGTTCGCATCATGTTTTCAAGGTCAAAAACCTTGGCAAGATCTGTTCTAAGAATAACATGTACAGTTTCATCAAAAGTTAAATTTTTGGCTATAATATCATCAATATAGTGATCGGCCCAAATTGGTCCATGTGTATTGCACCATTTGGCTGTCGGCCATAAATGATAGTTCATCATATTGGGCATGACTATGGTTTTTGCCTTGGGGTTTACCTTGGCCAGTAGGGATTTTTCCGATAAATATCCCCATTTATCCTCGAGTTTTTGATAAAGCAATAAATCACAATTTTCCATGCTTTGATCGGGTATTTCGGGATTGGTAAAGTTTGGAAAATATTCCACATTCCATTCTTTTGAAAAATCAGGGTGTTTTTTTAAAATTTTACAAAAAGCCTCACCCTGACAATTGGCAATAATTACCAAGTTGTTCATTTAAATGCTCCCTGATTTTTTATTGTGGACTAGTAACTTGCTTTTATTAAAAGTTCTCGATTCCACAAAAGTTTTTTACTCTTTCCTTTGGCAACAAGATTGCCACGTCGGTTCTAGCGAACCTCTTCGCAATGACAGTCGATATTTTTTTTCTTGGTATATCGAAGACTTATAATCATCGGTTAACGAAAATAAATCAAATTGGCTGTCATTACGAGCGAGCGAAGCGAGCGTGGCAATCTTGGCGAGTAGTCGGGGACTTTTAATCTTTTTTTAGTAATTTTTATATTAAAAGATAAGTTTTACTCTTTTTTTTTGCAATAAAACTGCCACATTTACAAGGTAGGGGCTTCGTTCGCTATCAAAGTTTTTTATAAACCCAAGGACAAATTTATAGCTTTTTCGGCATGAATAAAGGTTGTATCAAAAATTGGTATGTCTGTATCTTCTTGACTAACCAAAAGACATATTTCAGTGCAGCCCAAAATAATACCTTCTGCTCCGTCTTGATGTAACCTTTTGATAATTTCCAAATATTCTTTTTTTGACTCCGGGTTAATAATTCCAAGGCAAAGCTCTTTATAAACAACATCGCTGACAAACTTATTGTCATCTCCTTTGGGAGCCATAATTTCAATGCCGGCGGCATTGTATTTTTCCTTAAGATGATCTCCGTTCATACTATATTTTGTACCAAGAATTGCAACTTTTTTTAAATTTTTTTCTTTTATTTTTTCAATGGTTGCGTCGGCAATATGCACGACGGGGATATTGATTTGCTTTTGAATTTCGGGGGCTATTTTATGCATGGTGTTTGAACCTATCAATACAAAATCAGCACCTCCTTTTTCAAGGTTTTGGGCGGCCTCTCCCATGATTTGGGCACAAATATCCCAGCCGTCATGGTCGTGATGATATTCAATATCTGCAAAATTAACACTATAAATCAAAACCTTGGCAGAATTATAACCGCCCATTTTTTGTCTGATCAACTCATTGAATAATTTATAATAAACAATGGTGCTTTCACAACTGACACCACCAATCAAACCTACTGTTTTCATCAAATCTTCCTCAAATTTTCCTTAAATTTTTTATTGTTTATAACCGCTATCCAAGGGTAAGTCGGATTTTGCGGCTTCTTGCCTTGCAAGCTCATCACATCTTTCATTCTCAGCATGTCCGGCATGCCCTTTGACCCATTGAAATTTGACATGATGTTTATTAACAGCTCTATCAAAATCTATCCATAAGTCTTGATTTTTAACAGGTTTCTTTTGAGAGGTAAGCCAGCCATTTTTTTTCCAATTTTCAAGCCAGCCATTATTGATTGCCTTGGCTACATATTGTGAATCGGTAAAAAGTTCCACTGCACATTCTTGTTTTAGGGCATTTAAACCCTCAATAACTCCCATAAGTTCCATGCGATTATTGGTTGTGTTTGAAAATCCTCCCACAAGCTCTTTGCGCTGTCCTGCAAAATCCAAAATGGCGGCATAGGCACCGCTGCCTGGATTGCCAAGGCAAGAACCATCGGTGAAAATTTTAACTCTTTTTAAGTTATCGGGCAATGTTTCATTTTCAAATTCAGCCATTGAGATTTCTGTCGAGTTTTCAACTACATCTTTAGTCTTTTTAGCTCTTGAACTTGTTTTTTTTGGTTTTTCTACTTTTTCAAGTTCGTTAATGTTTTCAATTTCTGTATTTTCTGTGTTTTTAGCCTTTGTAGTTCTTTTTTTAGGCTTTGCTTTTTCCTTGTCAGTATTTTCTGTGTCGGTATTTTCTGCAACTTCTGAATTTTCTGCCGAATTGTCCAACTCATCCTCAGCTTTTTTCTTTTTTGTTGTCTTTTTTTCGGTTACTTTTTCGGTTTTGGCAGGCCTTTCAATTTGTAGCAAGCTGATTTGTTTTGGAGAATCTTCAATGTCCACAATATTGGAATCTTCATCTTCAAAAAAAGTAAATTTGCAATTTTTTTCAGGGCAAGCAATGTGATGACCTTTTGTTTTATTATATTTTTTTACTAAAATGGGCGATTCACATTGGGGGCAAGCCTTGGCAACAGGGTAGTCCCATAGGGCATAATCACACTTTGGATAGGTATGACAGGAATAAAATATTTTACCTTTTTTTGAACTTTTTTCAACAAGTTCACCTTCTTCACATCTTGGGCATTTCACGCCTGTGGAAAAGGGAGCGGCAAAATCACATTTTGGATAATTTGAACAAGCCAAAAAGCGACTGCCTGTGCGTGCCTTTTTCAAAATAACATCGGCACTGCATTTGGGGCAAGTGGCAACGGCCTCATATTCGGGGGCGGCTTGAATTTGAATATTTCCGCTTTCGTCCCTTGTGAAATTTGATGTGAATTTACATTCAGGATAGGCAGAACAAGCCAAAAATTCACCGCTTTTGCCAAATTTTATGGTTAATAATTTTTCACACTTTGGACAAGGCACATTGGTTTCAATTCCTGTTTTAACAGCCTTCATTTCCTTGGCTGCCTTGTCCAAGGTTTGGGAAAAATCCACATTAAATTCTGATAATAAGTTGACCCACCCAAGTTCACCATCTGCAACTTTATCCAAATTTTCTTCCATATCGGCAGTAAAATCCACATTCATCAGTCTTGGGAAATTATCCCTCAATTGGGAACAAACCACATTTCCAAGATCGGTTGGCACAAAATGTTTATTGTCAAGTCTGACATATTCCCTGTCTTGTATGGTTGAAATGATGGCTGCATAGGTTGAGGGACGACCAATTCCTTTTTCTTCAAGTTCTCGCACAAGGGAAGCTTCCGTATAACGGGGGCTTGGTTGGGTGAATTTTTGTTCCTTGGTGATTTGTTCAAGACCCAGTTTTTGACCTTGAGTTAAAGACGGTAAATCCTCAACTTTGTCATCGGTTGAACTAAGTACTTTTAAAAAGCCGGGAAATAATAAACGCTCTCCCTTGGCTTTCCACCCTGAATGGAAAGGGTAAATTTCTTTTTCAAGTTCAGATAAATCATTGGCAATATTTTTGTTTTCGCAAATAACCGTCACATTTGTATCGTGAAAGCGAGCGGCAGCCATTTGAGAGGCCACAAAACGAGACCAAATCAAGGAATATAATTTAAATTGCTCAGGCGTAAGGGCATGTTTAATTTGCTCAGGCACCACATTAACATCAATGGGGCGAATGGCTTCGTGGGCATCTTGGGCACTTTTTTTGCCCTTAAATACTCTGCCTTTGCCTCCTGCCGCACAATATTCTTCACCATAGGTATTGGTAATAAATTCAGTGGCGGCTGTGATTGCTTCGCCTGCAATACGCACGGAATCTGTTCTCATATAGGTAATCAGAGCCAGAGTTCCTTGCCCCTCAATGTCAATTCCTTCGTATAATTTTTGGGCTGTGGTCATGGTTCTTTTGGCAGAATAACCAAGCCTTTGGTTGGCAGATTGCTGTAGGGTTGAGGTGGTAAAGGGCGGAACAGGTGAACGGCTTCTTTCCTTTTCTTCTACCTTTTCAATGATAAAATCTTGTCCTTTTAATGCCTTGTCAACGGCAAGTGCCATTTCTTCATTGCCAATGTGGGCTTTTTTCTGATTGATTTTGGCAAGATCAAGTTTGAAAGATTTACCGTCGGCATTGACAAAGGCTTTAAAATTCCAAAACTCTTCAGGTATAAAAGCAAGACGCTCTTCTTCTCTTTCCACCACCAAACGAAGCGCAACAGATTGTACTCTGCCGGCAGAAATTCCCCTTTTGACCGATTTCCATAATAAGGGAGAAATTTTATAACCCACCAAACGGTCAAGCACACGCCTTGCTTGTTGGGCTTCAAATAAATTAGGATCAATATCCCTTGGGTGGGCTAAAGCTTCCCTGACTGCCTTGTCTGTAATTTCGTTAAATTGAATACGTTTAATATTTTTGGCAACGGATTTAATACTTTCGGCAATATGCCAAGCAATGGCCTCGCCCTCACGGTCGGGGTCGGGTGCAAGGTAAACAATATTTGCCTTGGCGGCTGCTTCTTGCAAATCATTGACAACTTTTTCCTTGCCTTGAATTGTAACATAGTGAGGCTGAAAGGTATTTTCATCAATCCCTATTTCTTTTGGTGGTAGATCTCTGATATGCCCCACACTTGCCTGAACCATAAACTTAGTACCCAAAAACTTCTTAATGGTTTTGACTTTAGCCGGTGACTCCACAATAATTAGATCTTTCATAAAATTTCATCTTCCCAATTTACATGGTAAACAATTGATATTTTTAATAGTGTGCTTTATTGAATATATTGCAATAAAATTGATTTTTTCAATATTCAAAAAATAATAAAAAATTTTTTTCTATGCAAAATAAACTTTTCAGTATTTCATATTTAGTTTATGCTTGAAAATAAAGCAAACTGAAAAAGCGTCAAGAGGAAATTTGAAAAATTTAATTTTTTTTTAGGAATATTGATAATGTCTGACAAAAAAAAATGCTATGCAATTATACCATCTCGCTATGCTTCCACCAGATTTATGGCAAAAGCTTTAGCTTTGATTGGAGATAAGCCTCTGTTTTACCATGCTTATATTAGAGCAAAACAAAGTAATTGCTTTGAGGAAGTGTATTTGGCAACAGATGATAAACGTATTGAACAAAAGGCCAAGGAATTTAATGTTCCCTATATTTTAACCGATACAAAACATACCACGGGCACAGACAGAGTCAGGGAGGCAGCTCAAAAACTGGGTCTTTTACCTGATAATATTATTGTAAATGTGCAGGGTGATGAACCTTTTTTGACCAAGAATATGTTTGAAACACTGTTAAAACCATTTAATGAAAAAGAAAAAATAGCAGAATGTTCAACTCAATGCTCTACTTTGGGCGTGATTTTAGATCCAAAAACCGATTTTGAAAGAATAAATTCACCTAACCAAGTTAAAATTGTTTTAAATAAAAATGGAAAGGCTCTTTATTTTTCTCGTGCCCCCATACCCCATGTCAGAGATAATTTAGCCAAAGCTCCATACATAGGACACTTGGGCATTTATGCTTTTAGATTTGATATATTGGAAAAAATGGCAGGTTTTAGCCCCACCCCCTTGGAAGAAACCGAGAAATTGGAACAGTTGCGACTTCTTGAAAATAATATTAATATAGATGTTGGCATAGTGGTTTCAGGTTCACAAGGCGTTGATACTGTGGAAGATTTGGAAGCTGCAAATTTATTTTATCAAAAACATCAAGAATTTTGGATTTAATTTTTTACTTTTGATCAATGGAGATTTTTTATGGGCGATTTTCCTATAATAAGACATAAAATGGAATATTGTTGTACAAATTGCGAAAGTAATTTTGGCATTGAAGAACTATTATACACTTGCCCCAATTGTAATGGGGTTTTATTGTTGGAAGACAAGGATTTTTTAGAATACCAAGAAGTCAGTGCTTTGGATTGGCGGAAAAAATTTGATAATCGACGTGCCACAAAAACAAAGGCACTTAGAGGAATTTTTTGCTTTTATGAATTGATGGCGCCCGTGCTTGAAGAAGAAGATATTATTTATCTTGGCGAGGGGCATACTCCCATTATTCAAACTGCAAAAGCTCTGTCCGATCATCTTGGTTTGAATTTTGCCTTTAAAAATGAGGGACAAAACCCGTCAGCTTCCTTTAAAGATAGGGGAATGGCAGGTGTTTTCAGTTATTTACGTTCATTAATCAGAACTCAGAATTTAACTGAAATTTTAACTGTTTGTGCTTCAACCGGAGATACTTCGGCAGCGGCAGCCCTCTATGGTTCCTATGTGGGAAGTCCAATTAAAAGTGTTGTTTTACTGCCCGAGGGCAAGGTAACGGCTCAACAATTGTCTCAACCTCTTGGCAGTGGAGCAACTGTTTTACAAATTCCGGGTGTTTTTGATGATTGCATGAAAGTTGTGGAATATTTGGCGGCAAATTATAAAATTGCTCTTTTAAATTCTAAAAATAGCTGGAGAATTTTGGGGCAAGAATCCTATGCCTATGAAGTTGCTCAAAATTATGATTGGAATTTGGCAAACAAAAGCCTTTTTGTTCCCATTGGTAATGCAGGAAATATCACAGCCGTTATGTCAGGGTTGATTAAGATGAAAACTCTTGGAATTATAGAAGAATTGCCAAGACTTTTTGGCGTTCAATCCCATCATGCCGATCCTGTTTGGCAATATTATTCAAAACCAAAGTCAGAACGTGTTTATAAGCCTGTTGAAGTAAAGCCAAGTGTGGCTCAAGCCGCCATGATAGGTAATCCTGTCTCATTTCCAAGGGTTAAAAAACTGGCTGATATTTACGAGAGTCTTGGCGGTGAATTTAATGTGGTGCAAGTGACAGAGCAAGCCATCATGGACGCCATGATTTTAGCCAATCGTCACGGACATATTGCTTGTACTCAAGGCGGGGAATGTCTGGCAGGACTTTTGCAAGCAAGGGC
The DNA here is from genome assembly GCA_964369835.1 of uncultured Mailhella sp. Classification (GTDB taxonomy): domain Bacteria; phylum Desulfobacterota; class Desulfovibrionia; order Desulfovibrionales; family Desulfovibrionaceae; genus Taurinivorans. The sequence continues at coordinate 58,131 of CAYJGE010000001.1, read as the reverse complement.
AGAAAGTAAAATCACAAGCAAGGATTTTGCTGTTCTTGATGCCACAGCCCATGCTTTAAAATTTGCAGATTTTCAAAATTATTATTTTGAAAACAGCTTTCCAAGCGCTTATAATATTAGCCCTAAAGCTGAATTACAAAATGCTCCTATTAACATAATCAGTGAATCTAAAAAGCAAAGTTTAAGCTCATTGGCTTATATTGAACAAGCGGCCAAGGAAATTGTTAATTTTATGGGTTTAAATGAAAAATAAAGTATTAATTTAATTTTTGAAAACTATTTTTAAAAAGTAAATTAAATCAAATAATAACTAGTGTTTTGACTGTTGATTTCAAATAAAATATTTGCAATTATAATTCAAAAACCCTGAAAATATAGTTATAGCAACGTTATTATAAGATTTGTACACTTACTTGACATAAATAAGAACAAAGGCTATCCAAATATTAGCTGTGAATTAAATCATTTTGTTTAAAATAAAATGAATATTCAAAGTAAAATTTAACTAGCTATTGCTAATTTGGAGGAAATCCTATGAGTTATTCAGTTCAAGTAGACACAGATAAATGTGTGGGCTGTGGTGAATGTGTTGACATCTGTCCTGTAAATGTTTACGAAATGGCAGATGGTAAATGTGATCCTATAGCACCTGAAGAATGTCTTGGCTGTGAGTCATGCACTGGTGTTTGTGAACACGACGCCATTGTAATTGACGAAGTATAATTTTAAAAAAGCACTGAGTAATCAGTGCTTTTTTATTATCAATACAATCAATATATTATGTTAACATAAAAATCAAATCAGTTTACATCGCAAATTAGATGCGTCCAAATAAACTTACTTTTGATTTTAACTTGACTTTTGTAAAGAAAGATTTAAAATTTAAATTAAGAAAAGGGCAATAAGTGTTAGTGCACTTATCACCCCAACGGGTAAGCCCTTTGATGTTTATAGGATTGCAAAACATCAAAGAAATCTTAATCGCCGCTGTGAAGTTGCTGCTTCATGGCGGCAGACTTCTTTAATTGCCCCGGCCGATTTAGTTTTTATTTCAAAATGCGTGCAAGAATAAATCCTGCAACAACATTTGCCAAAACAGCAAGAACGAAGTCACTCATAGATTATTCCTCCTTTAAGAATAAATTCTCATCAAAAAGGAATACCCGAACTTTTTTATAACAAGTTTGCAGAAATTTTTCAAGCAAGCGTACTTTGATTTTAACTTGACTTTTGTAAAGAAAGATTTAAAATTTAAATTAAGAAAAGGGCAATAAGTGTTAGTGCACTTATCACCCCAACGGGTAAGCCCTTTGATGTTTATAGGATTGCAAAACATCAAAGAAATCTTAATCGCCGCTGTGAAGTTGCTGTTTCATGGCGGCAGACTTCTTTAATTGCCCCGGCCGATTTAGTTTATTAAAACAATGTGTTGTTTTGATATGTTTTTCTAGTTTTTCCTTTAACATACCTTATTCCAATTTGCAATGTACGTTGATTTTTAAGGTAATAAAAATATTGGCAGTTATTGCGAATGAGTGAAGCGCCCTATTTTGTTGATAAAGCAATCTCCCACTTAAACAGTGTGCGAACGAGTGAAGCGAGTGTGGCAATCTTGGCGTACAATCGGGAACTTAAAAACTTTTTTTATCTTTCCTTTAACACCAAGATTGCCACGTCCTCAGCCCTTAAGGGCTTCGTCCTCGCAATGACACCGCTTTTGTTTTTTTGATATATCGAATAGTTACAAATGTAGGTTAACGAAATAAAAACAGAAAGGCAGCACTCCATTCCGGTTTAAAAAAACATAATTATGGAATGATCTTTGATTTTAGACATTAAATAAAATATTAATAAATCAAAATAGTTATATTGTTATTTGAAAAAATGTTTTTTCAGGAAGGGGGGAAGCGATTGCTTACGTTTGAGGGGGGAAAACTCACCCGGCTTATGTCGAACAAAGTGAGACTAAGCGTTATGGATTGATTCAAAAAAATGGGGTTTCCCCCCTCAAACCGGAATCACGTGAGAAAGGCAGTCATCAAGCTAATACATTGCAAATTGGAATAAACATGTCCTTTAACACCAATTAGATATAATATATTTCTTAACTTCTGGCACATTCAGAAGATTTTGCCAATAATACGTCAAGACCATGTTTTAAATGGGGCAAGATATATTCCAAACTTTCGGCAACAGCCTTTGGGCTTCCCGGAAGATTTATTATCAAGGTATTTTTTCTGATTACAGAAACTGCTCTGCTTAGCATGGCTCTTGGGGTTATGGTCATGGAGTGATTTCTGATTGCCTCGGCAATACCCGGAGCATTTTTATCGGCAATGGCTAAGGTAGCTTCGGGAGTATTATCTCTACTTGAAAAGCCTGTTCCGCCTGTGGTTAAAATAAGGTCAACTCCCACCACATCTGTCAGCTTAATCAATAGTTTTTCTAATTTTTCCTTGTCATCGGGAATGATTTTTTGATCTACCACCAAGAAATTATCTTTTTCAATCATTTCTCTGATTAATGGCCCTGCCGTATCTTCTCTTTCTTTGGCAGAGGCTTTATCACTGAGGGTTATTACGCCAACCTTGTAATTATGGTGCACATCAAGTTGTTCCATAATATTGCCCTCAAAAATTGTTCCGCCCTCGATTACCCTTGCAAAAACCCCCTCTCTGGGCATGATACAGTCACCGACAGCATGATAAATGGCACAATGGCTATGACATTCTTTGCCTATTTGAGTCATTTCCAAGATAACATCATTACATTTAAATCTGGTTCCCACAGGTAAATTTTTAAAGTCAAAATCATCAACAATTAAATTTTCACCGAAGGCGCCATCATTGATAAGAGCTCCCCTTGCTTTAAAATCGGCTATTTTATCGGCTGAAATTAAACTGACTTGCCTATGCCACTTACCGGCATGGGCATCATTTTCAATTCCAAAATCTTTAATAAATTTTGCACTTTCTATGTTTTTCTTTTGGGTGCCTTTTTTTTCACTAATACAAATTGCTCTTACTTTGCCCATATTAACCGCCTATTTGAGCCATTATTTTAGACTCTGCCAATTTAATTTGATTGTTATCACTTTCTTCAAAGAAATAATGTTCGCCATGTTTTTCTTTAATAGCTTGAACTATAAGATTTTTAATCATATCATGTTCAATGTTTGTATTTTCCCTAAGATATTTTCTGATATTGATATCACTGTCATAAAAAAGACAAGGTTTTAAAATTCCATTGGCTGTTAACCGTATTCTATTACAACTTGCACAAAATTTATTATGAATGGCATTGATAAAACCTATACTGCCAAGATGTCCTACAACTTGAATGTATGAAGCGGGGCCATTCCCTTTTGTTTCAGTAACTTCAACCACATTTTGATATTTATCAATGATCATTTGCTTAATTTTTTGTGGGTCTATGGCCTGAAAGCTCTTGCCACCGCCCATGGGCATGATTTCAATAAACCTGACATCAAGTTTTTTATGTTTGGTCAACTCGATTAAATTTAACAAATTATCGTCATTATAACCAAGCACAGGCACACAATTAAGCTTTGTTTTAATTCCCAGTTCTATACTTCTGTCAATAGCTTCCATGACAGTTTGAAACTTGTCATGGCCTGTCAACTGCTTAAATTGTTCGGGATTGCATGAGTCAAGGCTAATATTAATTCCATCAATCCCAACTTCCTTAAGTCTTTTCAGTTCAGGCAAGAGTAAGGTGCCGTTGGTGGTAATGGTACACTGTTCAACACCTTGAATCTTCTTTAAATTTTCAATAAATTCCACACAGTTTTTACGGAGTAAAGGTTCTCCTCCTGTGATTTTAAACCTAGTTATTCCCACAGATACCGCAGACTTACAAATTGTTAAAATTTCTTCATAAGTTAAAATGTCAAAGTGGGATAAATTTTCAAATTTGTCGGGCATACAATATCGACAGCGTAAATTACATCGATCCGTTATGGAGATACGCATATAATCAATTTTTCTGCCCAATTGATCAATCATTTAAAATTAATTCCTTTTTAGTTAATCCACGCTAGAAATGTCAATTTTTGACTTTTTAGCAAAGGCACATTTGCTTTATAAAGAGAAATATATTTTGAGATCTCTGCATAATTACTTTTTTTATAAAAAGTCATAGCAAACTTCAAAATTTTTATTTTTTAAAACTTGGTTTGCAGAGCTAAAAGATGCACAAATCAATCAGTTAATACAAAAAATGTGATTTCTGCTATTCTTGATTTGTGGTCGAATTTGCCTTGCAAATTTTCCATGGAAGCTTGCACAATGAATTGTGCAGAGCTTTCATTTTATTTTTCATTAATAATTGTTCCTCTTCTGCCACCGCTTTTATGGTATAAATAGATCTTTGAAATTTCCATTTCGGTATCCATGGCTTTACACATATCATAAATGGTCAATAGTGCAGTAGTCACTCCTTGTAAGGCTTCCATTTCAACCCCTGTTTTACCCTCACATTTTACAATGCACTCGGCTAAAATGGTATGTCTTGCTTCGTCAAGTTCAAATTCTATGCTTGCCTTGGTTATAAACAGAGGATGACAGAGGGGAATCAGTTCGGAAGTTTTTTTAACTCCCATAATTCCTGCCACTCTGGCAATGCCAAGCACATCACCCTTGTGGGCTGTTTTATGAACGATGGCATTAAAAACATTTTCATTGACCTTGATTTGTCCTTTGGCTATGGCTGTACGACTTGTAATTTCCTTATCGCTGACATCAACCATAATGGCATTGCCATCATTATCAAAATGATTAAAACTCATATTTTCTCTCTGCCTTTTTTTCTGCTATCTTATTTTTGAATATCATTTTCATCAAAAATATCGCCACATTCAGGGCAAAATTTAGGTGGTTTACTTGGATTTTCAGGTTCCCAATTACATTTATCGCAAATATAAGTTGGTAAACCTTCAGGCTTTTTCTCGCCACATTCCGCACAAAATTTACCCTTATTACTATGCCCGGCGGAACATGTCCAGCCATTAGAATCTGCCGGTTTTGGTTTTCCGCACTCATTGCAGAAATTACTTGTATTTGATTTACCGCATGCGCAAGCCCAAGCATTGGCAGGGGGGGCAGCTTGGCCTCCGCCATTATTTTGTTGGCCTTGATTTTGTGACATATTAAACAGACTTTGGGCATTCATGCCACCGGCATTATTTGCCATATTCATACCTAAAAAGCCCATCATGGCACCGCCGCCACCCTCATTCATGGCTGCATTTTGCATGGCATCGGCTTGAGCTCCGACAAGGTGGGCTCCTGCCATGGCAGGGTTTCTGAACACGGCATTGCGTTGAATTTCTGTGATCATATTTTCATCTTCTTCGGAAGCTTTCACAGAAGAAACACCAAAGGAATGAACTTTAATTCCACGCATTTCTGTCCATTTCTTGGAAAGAATATCATTTAAAGCATTGGCAAGCTCCATGGTATGGGCAGGAATGGCGCTATATCTGACACCCATGGAAGATATTTGGGCAAAAGCAGGTTGTAAAGCGGTTAAAAGTTCTGTTTTTAATTGGCTGTCAAGTTTATCTCTTGTGTAATCGGCTGAAATATTACCGCAAACATTGGTATAAAATAAAAGAGGATCAACTATTTTATAGGAATACTCTCCATGACAACGAATACTTATATCAATATCAAGTCCAATATTATGGTCAACAACCCTAAAGGGAATGGGACTTGGTGTTCCATATTTATTGCCTAAAATTTCCTTGGTGTTAAAGTAATAAATTCTTTGATCTTGTCCTGCTTCACCTCCAAAGGTAAAACGGCGACCAATATTTTTAAAAGTTTCCTTTAGTTTATCACCGAAATCGCCGGTAAAAACAGAGGGAGCCAAATCAGATTTATAAGTAAATTCACCTGGTTCAGCACAAAATTCTACAATCTTACCATTTTCAACAATAACCATACATTGTCCATCGGCAACTGTAAGCAAGGAACCATCTGTGATAACATTATCGTCACCTTTTGTGTTAGAACTTCTGCTACCCGCTCTTTTTGCTCCTTTTCTGACCAAGACATCAGATTCCATGGCTTCGCAGTAGTAAAATTCTTTCCATTGGTCGGCGAGAACTCCGCCTGCTGCTCCAAAAATTGCTTTAATCAATCCCATAAATTTGTCCTTTTAAGATCATTAATGGTTTATTTAATTATTATTTAACTTGTCTTTGTTTTGCAAATAGTAAGTCATTAATTCATTCATTTATTTTATTTACTTGCCTCTGCTTTGCAGATGCAAGTTGTGCTTTTTTATTGCCATAAAATATAGGGGTAAAACAGTAAGACTTCCAATATCTGCGTCAGGCTGTAAATTTTATCGGTCATGTACTCGAGTACACTCCCTCAAAAAATTTTCGCCTTCCTTGCTATTTAAAGCCTGCCTTATTTCACCCGCTATTTTATGCCACTAACCTCGCTTTTTGCTTACCATAAGTTCAGTTATTAAGTGATTAATGCAGTTAAAGGTGAAGCAAAAAGCGATTAGCTCGAATTGAACCCCCCGTCATATTGCTGTCGCTTTGCTTTGCAATATGACACCCCCCTTGCCGTGCTTACGCAAGCGAGCACAAGAAGGTAGGGATAAGGTAGGGATAATGTATTTTAAAGATAGGGAGAATAAAGTAATTTTTACATTCTTTCCAAAACTTTATCGGTTATTTCCTTGGTTCCGAGCAAGGTTTTGCCTTCTTCCATGATATCACCTGTGCGATAACCGTCTTGTAAAGTTTTTTGCACCGCATCTTCAATACATTTTGCTTCATCGGCCAAATCAAAGGCATGTAGAAGCATCATTGAAACAGATAAAATGGTTGCCAAGGGATTGGCCTTATTTTGTCCTGCAATGTCGGGGGCTGAACCGTGAATGGGTTCATATAAACCCGGATCATTTTTACCAAGGGAAGCAGAGGCAAGCATGCCGATTGAACCTGTAATTACAGCAGCTTCATCGGATAAAATATCGCCAAATAAATTGCCTGTGACAATTACATCAAATTGGCTTGGGTCACGCACCAATTGCATGGCGGCATTGTCTACATATAAATGGCTAAGTTCAACTTCCGGATATTCTGCCGCAACTTCCATGATAACTTCACGCCAAACCCTACTGACTGCAAGCACATTTGCCTTGTCCACGGAGCAAACCTTTTTATTTCTTTTCATGGCAGTTTGAAAGGCAATATGTCCGATACGAGCAATTTCTTCCTCGTCATAAATCATGGTATTATAACCAACTCTTTTGCCGTCCCTTACTTCGGTTGCGGCGGGTTGTCCAAAATAAATTCCGCCTGTAAGTTCTCTGACCACTATTAAATCAAGCCCTTTTTGAGCTGTATCAAGCCTTAAAAGGCAAGCGCCTGCAAGTTCAGGCATTAGTCTGGCAGGGCGTAAGTTGGCAAAAAGCCCAAGTTCTTTGCGTATTGCCAAGAGTCCGCGTTCCGGACGAATGGCAGGGTCGATATTATCCCATTGTGGGCCTCCCACGGCACCAAGCAAAACAGCATCTGATTTTTTACAAATATCAATGGTTTCTTGGGGTAAGGGCAAACCCTTGGCATCAATGGCGACACCACCGATTAAAGCCTCTTCACAAGTAAATTCATGGTTAAATTTTTCTCCGATTTTTTCAAGTACCCTAAGAGCTTGAGAAATTATTTCCGGACCGATTCCGTCTCCAGGCATTACGCAAATATGCTTTTTCATAATCTTTTCCAATCTTTAAATCTTTATGGTTTTATGTTTATAAAGTGTTTTTATTCTTATAAATTTTTTAACTGCTTATCCAAACAACTAACAAATTTATCCAAATCTTCCTGATCGATATTTAATGCAGGCAATAACCTAAGCACTGTACCTTGAGTTAAATTTAGCACAAATCCCTCTTCCAATAAGTTATCCCAAACTTTTTTGGCTGTATCGGCATCACAAGCAAGATCAATTCCCACCATCAAACCAAAACCACGCACTTCTTTCACATGTTTTGAATTTAATGCCAAAACACTTTCTTTGACATGTTCACCCATCTTGGCTGCCCTATTGGCCAGTTGATCTCTGTGCATGATTTCAATGATCTTAGCGCCTACCTTTGTGACCAAGGCTCCACCCCCAAAGGTGGTAGCATGACTGCCCGGCTCAAAACCTTTACTGATTTCATTTGTGCAAAGCATGGCACCCAGTGGCAAACCATTGGCAAGCGCCTTGGCAGAAGTCATCACATCTGGCTTCAAATCATAATGTTGATGAGCCCAGAACTTGCCTGTACGGCAAAGCCCGCTTTGTACTTCATCAACAATAAATAAAATTCCTTCTTGTTTGCACAACTCTTGTAAAGCGTGACAATATTCAGGGCTTAGGGCATGAACACCGCCTTCACCTTGAATTACTTCCACCAAAACGGCGGCTGTTTTTGGAGTAATTGCTTTTTTAACAGCTTCCAAGTCATTCCAAGCCACTTGTACAAAGCCATCGGTTTTTGGAGAAAATCCATCTAAAAATTTAGCTTGCCCTGTGGCTGCAATGGTGGCTAGGGTTCTGCCATGAAAAGCATGTTCTAGGGTAATTATTTCATAGGCATCTTTATTTTTCACCTTTTGCTGATAACGTCTGGCGATTTTGATGGCAGCTTCATTGGCTTCCGCTCCTGAATTACAAAAGAAAACCTTATCCATATCACAAGTATTTAATAGGGCTTCTGCCAATTCAAGTTGTTCTTCTTGATAAAATAAGTTACTGACATGAATTAATTTATGTGCTTGGGCAGCAATAACATCTGCCAATTCATCATTGCAATGTCCAAGGGCAGTTACGGCAATGCCTGACAATAAATCAATATACTCTTTTCCGTCGGCATCGTATAATTTTGAACCCTTGGCATTTTTTACGGTTAAAGGGTAACGTCCATAGGTGCGACACAATAAACTTTCTTCTTTTTCTTTCCAAATATTAAAATTTGACATAAACTCTCTCATCATATTTTTTAAATTTAATTAGGTTTTGTTTTCACTAACTTGTTTTTGCTTTGCAAAATCAAGTTGGTTTTTTCAATTACTTGTTTTTGCTTTGCAAAATCAAATTGTCTTTTTATTATTTGTTTCTGCTTAGCAGAAACAAATTGTGTTTTTTATTGTCATAAAATATAGGGGTAAACCAGTCAGACTTCCAACATCTGCGTCAAGCTGTAAATTTTATCGGTTATGTACTTGAGTACACGCCCTCTAAAATTTTTCGCTTTCCTTGCTCTTGAAAGCCTGCCTTATTTTACCCGCTATTTTATGACACTAACCTCGCTTTTTGCTTGTCAAAAACAATTATGATTAAATAGTTTATGCCATTATAGTGTGAAGCAAAAAGCGATTGGCTTGAACTGAACCCCCCGTCATATTGTTTTTGCTACTCAAAACAATATGACACCCCCCTTGCAGTGCTTACGCAAGCGAGCACAAGGGGGAAAGGTAAAAAAAATTTATTTTTTACCTAAGAAATTAATCAATGATTCCCTAATGTAGCTTTAAATGCTTTTGCCAAGTTTTCAACTTCATGAATTAAAATTTGTTCATCACCATTAATAATATGTAATTTGTCATCGGTGCTTACTTCACCGATTTTATGGCAATCACCTTCAAACATAGCTTCAAATTCATTTTCATTGCCCTTGGAGATACTGACAAGTAAACGGCTTGCCGATTCACTGTACATTTTTTCAAAGGGAGTTAAAGGTTCTTGACAAATAATTTTAGCAATATCAATTTTTGCCCCCATTCTTCCGCCTATGCACATTTCGGCAATGGCAATTGCAAGCCCTCCGTCCGAAAGGTCGTGGCAAGCTGTTACCAATTTATTTTGCATGGCTTTATGTAAGGCGCGATAACGTTTTAATGCAGAGGCGGCGTCCACCGTCGGCACTCTTGAACCCTTAATATTAAGCTCGGAAAAAGCTTCACTGCCTGCCATTTCTTTTTTGGTTGTTCCAAGTAAATAAATGGAATCGCCAAATTGTTTAAAATCACTGGTCACAGCCAAATTAACATTTTCAATACCGGCAATTACGCTAAACAGGACAGTGGGAGGAATGGAAATTTTCTTTCCGTCGCCCATATAGTCGTTTTTCATGCTGTCCTTACCTGAAATGCAAGGAACACCATAATCAATGCAAAATTTACCAAGAGCCTTGGAAGCTCTGACCAATTGGGCAAGTTTATATTCACCATCGGGAGTTTTTTCGGATTGAACGGGATCGCACCAACAAAAATTATCACAACCTGCCATCTCATCAGGATTTGCGCCAACAGCAACAGCATTTCTGATGGCTTCATCAAGGGCATTTGCCATCATCCAATAGCAATCATAATCACTGAATTTGGGGCAAATACCATGGGAAAGCACTATGCCTTTTTCTTGTCCGAGAACAGGTCTTAAAACAGCCGCATCGGAGGGGCCGTCTTGTTTTACGCCCACCAAGGGTTTAACTACGCTACCGCCTTGAACCTCATGATCATATTGGCGAATAATATATTCTTTACTGCAAATATTCAGTCTGCCAAGCATTTTTAATAAAAATTCTTTTTTGGCTTCCATGTTCGGCATAAATACAGGATTTTCAAGATTTGGCGGATCGGATTTCCATACAGCTTTTAATTGCATTTGGGGCAATCCTTTGTGCATAAACTCCATGGGTAGAACAGTTAATGGTTTTTTGCCATAGGTTACGAAGAAAATTCCTGAACTTGTAAATTTACCAAGGGCAGTTGCTTCCACGTCCATATATTTTGCCAGCTCTAAAAATTCTTTTAATTTAGTTTGTGGCACAGCCAAAGTCATTCTTTCTTGAGCTTCCGAAAGTAAAATCTCCCAAGGTGATAAACCATCATATTTTAATGGGGCAAGGCTAAGATCCATTTCACAACCGCCCGTGGCTTCACTCATTTCACCGACAGAAGAAGAAAGACCGCCTGCGCCATTATCGGTAATGGCATGGTATAGACCCAAATCTCTGGCTTTGATTATGAAATCATACATTTTTCTTTGGGTAATGGGGTCACCTATTTGCACGGCTGTTGCCGGAGAATTTTCGTGTAATTCTTCGGAAGAAAAAGTTGCCCCGTGAATTCCGTCTTTTCCTATTCTGCCCCCCACCATGACAATGGCATCGCCAACTTGCGGTGCTTTTTCATAACCGGGTTTTCCATGCAATTTTTTGGGCATTAAACCTACTGTTCCGCAGTAAACCAAGGGTTTTCCAAGGTAACGTTCATCAAAAACAAGGGATCCGTTCACTGTGGGAACTCCCGATTTATTTCCTCCGTCCTCAACCCCTTTGCGTACTCCCTCCATCACCCTTAAAGGGTGCAAAAGTCTTTCGGGAATATGATCCTTATAAAAGGGTGAAGCAAAACAAAAAACATCGGTATTACAAATTAGTTCTGCGCCCATGCCTGTGCCCATGGGGTCACGGTTAACGCCGACAATACCTGTTAAAGCTCCGCCATAGGGATCCAAAGCCGAGGGGCTGTTATGGGTTTCAACCTTGATGCAAACATCATAATCATCATTAAAAGCTATAACTCCCGCATTATCACTGAACACGGAACGGCAAAAATCCATATTTCCCAGTCTTTTACGAATGGCGGCTGTGGGTCTTTGAATATATGTTTTATAAATACTGTCAATTACTTCACTTTCGCCTGTGTCAAGGTCTGTATAATCAATTTTGGACGCAAATATTTTATGTTTGCAATGCTCTGACCAAGTTTGAGCCAAGACTTCAATTTCGGCATCTGTAGGATTTTTTTCAAGCCCATATTGTTTTCTGATTTTTTTACACTCTTCACTTGCATAATAATTTTGAATGACTTTCATTTCATCCAAGCTTAGTGCCAAGGTGTTTTGCTTGCTATAATCCATGAGTTCAGCATCATTCATTTCTAAAATTGGAATTATATTAATGGTATCAAGTGCTTTACCTGTTACTTTTGAAGCTTGAGCAGAAAAACCGGCTTCTTTTTCCCATTCAAGCTTTGTTTTTATTCTAAGCCTTTGTATAAGTTCATTTGCTAAAAGATTTTTACCAATGTTTTCAGCTTGTTCAAGGGTTAAATCTGCCCAGATATGATATTGATTGGCTGTGTAAATATTTAAATCAGTACGAGGTCTGTTTAAAACCATGCAAGCTGTTGAGGCGGCAGTATTGCCCTCATTATCTGTTACACCGGGCTTAAAGCTAACTTCTAAGATAAAGTCTGCATCTGATTTTGTGGTAGTAAAAGAAGCATTTTGCACAATGGGATCATGCAAGACAGCTTTATTTAATAAGATGCCGGCATCTTCTTCAAATAAGTTATCTATAGTTAAAATCTTGTTGACTCTGACCTTTTGAATATTATAACCAAAAGCTTCTTGAATTTGAGTTAAAACTCTATGTCCCACAGGATCATCTTGGTTTTCCTGTACACTTATTTCTAATCTTTTCAAATCCATTGATTTTTCCTTTTATTTTTTGCGCATTTGAACATATTCTAAAACCTGTAAAAGTATTTTACTATATTCACAATCATATTTATCTATACTATATTTTTCTAGGGCAATTTTGGCCAGATTAAGATATGTATCTGCTAATTGTTTTGTTTTTTCAGGTAGTTCTTGAGTAATAATTTCATCAATAATTTTATCTGATTCTTCTTGGCTAAATCCAATTTTTTTACTTTGATGAGCTTTTTCAAATTCAGGCGTGGGAATGATTGCAAATTTTGCTTCAAAATCCTTTCTTTCTTCCTTTGACAGTGAGTTAGCATACATTAATATGGGAGGAGTACATTTTCTTTCTCTCAAATCTCCTCCACAGGGTTTACCTGTTTGAGATTCAGGGGCAAAATCAAGGGCATCATCAATGATTTGAAAAGCCATACCCAGATTAAGCCCAAAAGTTGCCATGTTTTGCACATCTTCTTTTTTTGCTCCTGCCATTAATGCTCCGACTTCACAGGCAGATTTGATGATATAAGCAGTTTTTCCCTCAATAATTTGGCAGTAGGCATGTAAATCAGGTAAGATTTTACCCACATAGCTAATTTCTTCAATTTCTCCGCAGGAAGTATGTAAAAGGGCATTTGAAATACTGTTCATGAGTTCAAAATTATTATATTTTTGAGCAATCTCAGCCATTTGTCTGTTTCCTGCCGCAAGTAAAGCATCACCTGCCAAAAGGCAAGAACGAATTCCAAATTCTAAATGAGCAGAGGTTTTTCCTCTTCTTGTATCGGCATTATCAAGCACATCATCATGCAGTAGACTTGCCACATGAAACATTTCAAGAACAATGGCTGCATCATAAATATCCTTTTGAATAGCACAGATATTTGGATTAAATATTTTAGCACAAAGCAGTGAAAGAAAGGGGCGTAATCTTTTTCCTCCAGACAAAAGGGAGTAGGCAGCTAATTCTTGTACGGATGGGGGTAGAGTATTTATAACATTTTTTAGTGATAATTCAATACCTTCTTGCTCTTGACTTAGTAGGGAAATAAATTCTTTCATATTGCTTTATCCAATTGATTATTTGTATTAATGATTTAACAAAATTTGTGTATCATGAAACGCTTATTTTCGCAAGATTTTATTGGAAGCCATAAAAATATGTTTGAGAGCTTTACATGTCAATCACGTTATTCCAATTTGGGGGCTTTGCCCCCAAACCCCCGGCAAAGGGAGTCACTCGCGTGATTCCGGATTGAGGGGGGAAACCACGTTTTTTTGAACTAGAGCAGTTTCAATAAAAATTGAACCTACTCTAACCCATATAACTTTCAAAAAGCAATCATTTAACGAAGCGGCAAAGCCACTTCTATTCTTGCTTTTTGCACTTCAATGTCGCCATGCTCCAATGAAGTGATTAGGGCATTTTAGGACAATTCTTTTCCCAAAATGCCCTAAAATCAAAAATCATTCCATAATTATGTTTTTTTAAAACCGGAATGGCGTGGGGAGTCACTCCCTTTGCAAACCCCAATGATTTTTTCAAACCTTGTTTGGAAAAATGGCACAAATGAGAAATTTTGACTAACCAATTTTGATAAAAATATCTTTTAATATAAGAATTGGAATACCGTGACACGTCAATTTGCTTGTGAAAATCACTTTCAAAAAATATAAAAATGGATTGACGTGTGTTAAAATTATAAATGTTATCTCTTGTTTGACTTAATTTGAATTCAAGAATATAATAAGAAATATCTGAATAGTTTAGTCTAGTTTATTAGTGTCTTGTTTAGTCTGGCTTATTAGTGTCTTGTTTAGTCTTATAAAATAAATATCCCAAGTATCAGAGCATACAAATTGTGTTTATTGTCAACAGATCACGTCAATCCGCTTGCGAAATTTACTTTCAAAAAAAAATTAATTATTTTTAAATCTATTTTTTAAAAATAATTATAAAACAATATGTTAGAAAAATTTGTTTTTTAAGGAAAGGGGGAGTTTGAGGGGGAAAAACTCGTTTTTTTCAAAAAAACGTGGTTTTCCCTCTCAAAAAACACAAAAACGGATTGACGTGGTCAACAGATTGACCTTTATTCTTTTATCTTATCTTTATTCTTTTAGTTTTATTATATTGTGAAGTATGCTTTTTCGATTATGATATATTCAAATAACAATTACTTAAATTCCAATTCGCAGTTGAGGTCTAAATATGAAAGATTTACTAAGTGAAGAAATGAAAAATAAAATAATTTCTTTAATTAATGATTTTTGTAGTTCTTTTTTTTCGAGTTCATTTCCTTCAGAAGCAGATGACAAGTCAGAAGAAATTAAATCATGTACTCCCAATATTCTTTTATATCATTCCTTTGAAAAAGAGCATTTTGTTGGGTGTCAATATCTTGGCGATTTAAAATCAAAGATTTTTGATGTTCACGAAGATTTTGAACTTGAAAATATTGACTTTCAGCCCATTACCCAAAGCTCAAAAGGTTGGAACTGTGTTGTGGCAGTCTACTTAAGCAATAAAAAAACTTTTTTTGTTTACTTTGATATTATTGAAGAAAGTATCTTGACAAATTCAGGCGATGTTAATGATATTTTGGATCATATCATTGAAAATGATTTTATTGATCCAAATATTAACCCAAGTAAATTTCGTTTTTCCGGTATCAGAATAGTTAATGAGCTTGAAAATAGTTCATATTTACAAAGTGAAATAGACATTTATAATGACAAAAAAGTGGCGTCTTTTAGTGATGTAAAGTCATTTATCAGTAAAGAGAAAAATCTTGTTGGGTTTGCAAAATGTAAGCTTGAAGAAAATTATCCGATACTGCATGTTGATCATAACTTGGTCAAGCTTTTAAAATATGACAGTATTGAAGAAATAGTGGCAGTCGGTAATTTGTTTAGTTTATTTCATCCTGCCGATATTTTGCATAAAACTGAACATATTAATCATAAAATATTAAATAACGGTGAAAAACTATCTTTTGATCTTAGATTAAAATCTAAAGACAATAGTTATATGTGGGTTTCAATATTAGGACATGTCATAAATGATGAAAAGCATCAAAAAAGTATTCATCTTTATTTTTTAGATATAAACACCAGACTCACTGAAGTTGAGAAGTTTTTTAATTTTATCCAAAAAAGTATTAGTGGTTTTGCATTATTTAAGCTTGATAATTCAGACCAAGTTTATCCTCTTTATTATAGCCCAACTTTGGATAATTGTTTAAAATTAGGTGTTCCAAATATTAAACCATTAAAAGACAATATACCCTATGCACAGCTTTTAGAAAACATATTAACAGAAAATGAAGCCACTTATTTTTATGGTTTATTGTATAAATGTTTGCATACTTCCAAGCAATTTGCCTATGATTTAAAAGTTATCGAGTCAGATAAGCAAATTAAATGGATTAATGCTTGTGGGCAAACCTATATAAAGAATAATAACAATGCTTTTTTATATGTTACTTTTACCGATGTTACTTCCTATAAGGCTCAAGCCAATAAACTGCAAAGTATGTATGATAAGGCAAACGGAAGCCTTTTGACATGTTCTTATCACTTTAACGAGTTGAATATTTTGGAATGCAGTTCTTCATTTTATCAACAGCTTGGCTATAATCAAAATGAAATATCTGAAATTTACAATAACAACTTTTTACTGATGCTTGCTGACAATGACAGAAAAAAAGTTTTGGAGTTTTTAGAAACAACTTCAAAAAATAATGATGAACTATCCTTTGAAGTTGAGATTTCTTCAAAAAATGGAGACAAATTAATTTATCTTTTCATAGGCAATAGGGAATTACAAGCTGATTTAACCACCTTAGATATTTTATTAATTAATATAACAGATAGTTATACGGCCAAGACTATGCTTGAAAAGGCCAATGATCAAGTCAAGCAACTTTATCATAATATTCCGGGTGCAATTTTAAGATGTGCATATTCACCTGAATTGGAAGTTGATTTTGCCAATGAAGGATTTTTCAGACTTATTGGTTATACAGCCAGAGAGTTTCAAAAAAAATTTGGTGGTAAATTGATTAATTTGATTTGCAAAACCAATGTGGATTTTGTTCGCAAACATCTTTCTTCTTTTGATACTGAAAATAAGTTATCACTGCAATTTAAGGTGACTACAAAAAGTTCAGATGTTTTGTGGCTGGATATGCATTCAAGATTAATTACAGATGAGAACGGAACTTCATATCTTTACGCAACTTGCACTGATGTTTCACTAAGATATGAAATACATAATATGCTGAAAGTTACCAAGGAAAAAATGGGAATAGCCATATTAAATGCCGGGCTTTTGTGCTGGGATTATTATCCTTTGGAAAATAAAGCTGTTTTGTTTGCCAACAATATAAAAAATTTTCATGAAACAGTTTATCATAATTTTCCTGAATGTGTTGTTGACATGGGCTATATTAATGAAAGCACAGTTGAAGCATATTTTTCGGTTCATGCTAAAATAAAAAGCGGGGCAGAGTATGCAGAGGCGGAAATACTTAGTTCCTTTGGAAATAATGATGGTAAAGAATCATGGCGCAGACTTCGCTATGTTAAAGTTTTAAATGAAGATCCTTCCATACCTTGTTATGTCGGAACCAGTGAAAATATTGATAGTTATAAAGAAGTTGAAAAGAAACTCAATTTAACCATTGCGCAAACGGGAATTGACATTTGGACATATAATATAAAAACCAAAACCATTATCCAAGATAATAATAGCAGGACAGTCGGACTTACTGATAATATAATTGAAAATGTACCTGAATCCATCATTGAAAGAAATATAATTCATCCAAAAGATGTCGATAAATATAGAAAAATGTATGAAAAAGTTCATAATGGTGATGATATTGTTACAGAAGAATTGAGGGTTAAAAATACTTTCACGGACAAATATGAATGGATAAAGGTTCACTATAATGTGACAAAGGATAAAACAGGTAAACCCAATTTTGCCTTTGCCTCTTCCTATGATATTACAGAACAAAAAAATGCCGAGAACAGTTATGAGGAGTCTGTTCAGCTTTGGAATAGGGGAATGTCTGATTTTGTAGTGTCGGGGATTGCAAATCTAACTCAAAACGATATGTTTTATCTTAAATTTAAAGAAGATTTTGAACAGGATATAATTCATACTGCCGAGGAATTCTTTTTTGAAATAGAAGATCGTATTAAAGATATTAATTACAAGGAAGAATTTAAAAATAATATATCAGTTGCAAAACTATTGGAACTTTTCAAAAATGGTGTTTATAATTATAGCTTTGAAACAAAAATTTTATCAAAATCAAATGAAAGTCTTTGGATTTGTTTTGATATAAAAATGCTAAAACAACCTTCCTCTGAAGATATTATGTGTTTTTTAAGCCTTAATGATATTACTCAAACAAAGATTTCACAATTTTTTACCAGTGAATTTGTAGAAAATCAGTTTGATTTTATCTTTTATATCAATTATGAAGCCGATACCTATAAATTATTTACTGCCGAGCATATTAATGCTGCATTTAAAGCCATGCCTAAATTTACAGGTTCTTATAGTTGTGACTCTAAAGTTATGCTTGAAAATACTGTTGTGGAAGAAGACTTGGAAAGGATTTTAAATGAAAGAAATTTAGATACTATCCTGAAGCGTTGTCAGCTTGAAGGGCATTATGATGTTTATTTTAAAGTTTTTTGGGGAGGAGTGCTTAAATATAAACAAATCAGAGTATTTTTATTTGATGACATTTCCAAAAGTGTTTGTTTTGGTTGTGTTGATGTTACAGATATTTTTCTCGAAGAACAAAAAAGAGTTGAAAATTTAAAACAAGCCTTGGATATTGCCAAACAAGCCAGCGAAGCCAAAAGCACATTTTTAGCTTCCATGAGTCATGACATCAGAACACCCATGAATGCAATTATCGGTATGACCAATTTAGCCATTGAAGATATTGATAATAAAGAGCAAATTAAAGAAAGTTTAAATGTTATCAAGTCAAGTTCAGAACATTTATTATCCCTATTGAATGATATTTTGGAAATGAGTAGACTTGAGAGTAAAAAAGTTGTGTTTAATCGCGATTCTTTTTCTATTTATGATGAATGTTTACAAGTTTACAATTTTTTCAAAGGTATTACCATTCAAAAAAGGCAAACCATTAATTTTATAAACAATAACTTGGTACATGAAAATGTTATCAGCGATGTGACTCGTTTTAATCGTGTTTTAACAAACTTACTTGGAAATGCTGTCAAATTTACACCTGAAGAAGGAACAATTAGTTTAATTCTTGAAGAAATTGGCATGGACACAGAAAATGTGGCCAGATATTGCATAAGCATTGAAGATACAGGAATAGGAATTGCCGAGGAAAACTTAGAATTTATATTTGATGCCTTCCATAGAGAAGAAAAATCCGTTAAAAATATTGAAGGAACAGGGCTTGGGCTTGCCATTGTAAAGGCCTTGGTTGAATATCAAAACGGTGATATTAAGGTCGAAAGTGAACTTGGCAAAGGCTCTAAATTTATTATTGAACTGCCCATGTTCATTGATACTGCGAAGAATAAAAAGAATAAAGAAAAAGCTAAACAATTGAATATGCAGGATATTAATTTAAATAATACACATATTCTCTTGGTTGAAGATCACCCCATTAATGTATTGGTTGCAACTAAAATTTTGGAAAAAATGGGTGCAAAAATAACTGTTGCCGTCAATGGTCAAGAAGGTGTTGATGTTTTTGTCAATAATCCTCCAAAAACCTTTGACTTCATATTTATGGATTTGCAAATGCCTGTATTAAACGGACTTGATGCCACTGTTACTATTCGTCAATCAAAACATGAAGAAGCAAGCTCTATTCCGATTATCGCCATGACTGCAAATGCCTATGCCGAAGATGTAAGAAAAAGTAAATTAGCCGGCATGAATTATCATATTGCAAAACCAATAACGGTTGAAAATATTTATACTTGTTTGAACAAACTTAATTTATTGAATAAATCATAAGACAATAAACATATTTTATGATGTTTTGTATTTTTTTGATATATTGACGGGTTTTGGTTATCGACTAACGAAATAAGAACAAATAGGCAATCATTAAAATTGTTGGTTAATGACATAAAAAATTAAAAGGCAGTCATTGCGAACGAACGGAGCCCATATCTTGTAGACATGGCAATCTCCTCGCCAAATCGGGGACTTAAAACAGTCTTTAACGGGGACAGTCTTAACGAGGAGATTGCCACGTCGAGTTGTCCCAACTCTCCTCGCAATTGCTTTATTTTTTTTCAAGATGTATGAAGAGTTCGGATTGAAAGTAAAAAGAAATAATTTTCTACCATGCTTTTAAAAACAAGGATTTTATATCATCTTTAGATGGTTTGCGTGGATTTGTGGCAGTGCAAATATCATGCAGGACATGCTCAGACATCATATCTAAATTGTTCATGAAATTCTGTTCATCAATTTTTAATTGGCTTATTTTTGTCGGTATGGAAAGTTTTTCACTCAAATCTTTAACGGCTTGTATAAAATTATTGGCCCCTTCAACCACAGTTTCAGCTTCAATAGCAATGGTTGAAGCTAGGGCTCTGTATCTGACTCCTGCATCAAAACTATTAAATTCCATCACATAGGGGAGTAAGAGGGCATTTGCCAATCCATGGGGAATATGAAAAAGTCCGCCTAGGCTATGGGCCATGGAATGGGTAATTCCAAGACCGCTATTATTAAATGCCATGCCTGCCATACAAGCCCCAATCAGCATTTTTTCTCTGGCCACCATATCGTCCATTTCACAATAGGCTCTATGCAAGTATTTAAAGACTAAATAAACAGCTCTTTCTGCATAAATATTGGCAAAACTATTATTATTTATGGAAGTGTAGGCTTCAATGGCATGGGTAAGAACGTCAAGCCCCGTGTAGGCTGTAATTTTAGGGGGAACGGTACGAGTAAACCTTGAATCCAAAATTGCCACATCAGGAATTAGTATTTCATCATTAATTGGAATTTTTACTTGTTCCACGCTATCGGTAATAACAGTAATTGAAGTAACTTCTGATCCTGTTCCGCTTGTGGTCGGAATGGCAACCAAGAGGGGTTTTATATTTTTAATTTTATGGGTAAAATAAGTTATGGCCTTGGCTGCATCAATGGCAGAACCACCACCCAAGGCAATAATTGAGTCAGCCCCAATTTCTAAAAAAATCTTGCTGGCTTCAATTATGGCCTGCACCGTAGGGTCAGGTTCAACCTTATCAAAAACATAGCTGTCAATGTTTGCCCTTTCAAGATGACTGACAACTTGATCCACAAATCCAAATTTATACATAAATTCATCTGTTACGATGAAAGATTTTTTTGATTGTAAAACTTCCAGTTCCTCAAGAGCCTTTGAACTACAACAAATTTTTGTTTTGGAGTAAAATTGCATAAGAACCTATCTTGTTTAAATTTTTATAAAAATATTATAATAATTATAAACCATCACCCTAGAGTAAGGTCAAGAGAATTTTAATTTTTTTTATATAAAATAATATTTATCCAATGATTTTATAATTGTTTTAAAGACTCATGAATCATTTTGGCTTTTTTTCTGCCAACCCTCGGTAATTTTTCCAAATCCTCTGGCTTGGCATTTTTCATACTTTGTAAATCTTTAAAATGTTCCCACAATAGTTTGGCTGTATGTGGCCCAAGATTGGGAAGATTTAAAAGTTCTGCCTCCAAGGTTTGCTTGGCTCTTGCTTTTCGATGTTTATTAATGGCAAAATCATGGCAAGTATCTCTGATTGATTGTAAAAATAAAAGTTCTCCGCTTCCCTCTCTAAAGGGTAGGGGATTTGTTCGATTGGGTATAAAAATTCGATCTGCCAAATTTCCTGCTCTGCGGTCGGCATGTCCTTGTTCATCTCTTGCCTTGGCTATTCCTGCCAAAACAAAGGGCAAGGGATTTTCTTTTAAATTTGGATTATTAAATTCATTATTTTTAAAATGCTCTGCAAATACCTTATAAACTGTATTTACTTGCCCTCTTCCCCCATCTATCAACATTAAGTCAGGATAGGGGCTATCATGTTTTATTCTGAAATTTGCAAAATTAATAAGAGCCTTATGGTCATCACCTTGGCAATCTTCCACATTCCAAACCCTATATTCAGATTTATGGGGTTTTCCGTCTTGATAAACAACCATACCGATTTTTGTGGCCACTCCCGAAGTATGGGAAACATCAATACATTCAATTTTGCGAATGGGATTATTTTCTTGAAATAAAGTAGAAAGTCTCATGTCCATGCCAAAATCAGCCCTTTTGTGTTGGGCTTCCTTGGCATTTTGCTTTGCCATACCAATTAGCTTAAATTCTTCATTATTTTTAGGTTGATTGATTTTAACAGGGTTTGTTCTCCATTCTGATAGCATATTGGCAATACTATCCAAGGCATTTTGATTTTCAAAAAAATTTTCATCAGGATTTTTTTCAACAAAACTATCATGTTCTGTAAAATCATCATTATTAAGAGCGGTTAAATCGTAAGGAATTAAAATTCGACTTGGTATATCTTTTTCAGGTCTGTAAAACTGAGTTAAAAAACTAAATAATAATTCCTTGGCATCTTCTATGGCTAAATTTGCCCAAAAAAAGCTGGCTTTATCAATAAGCGCACCGCCCCGAATAAATAAAATAGCAAGTCCCAGTCCATCACCCCTAAAGGCAATGCCGATAACGTCCATATCAATGGGGGAAGAAAGAACAACGCTTTGTTTTTCCAGCGTTTTTTTTATGGCAATACATTGGTCACGCAAAACTGCCGCCCTTTCAAAGTTTAGATTTTCAGAGGCAATTTCCATGTTTTTTTGAATTTTATCCAATAATTCTTTAGATCTACCCCCAAGAAATAATTGAACTTGTTTAATTAATTCAAAATAAGATTCAGGGCTGACATTTCCCGAACAAGGGGCAAGGCAAAGACCAATATGATGATAAAGACAAGGACGTATTCTGTTTTTCATTGCTCTGTCATTACAACGTCTTAGGGCAAACATGCCATGAATGGTTTTCCATGTTTCTCTGGCTGCCTGACTTGAAGTAAAGGGGCCAAAATACTTGGCTCTATCTTTTTTTACTTTTCTGACAATTTCAAGTCTGGGGAAAGGGTTTTTATTGTCAATCCTAAATAAAATATATTGTTTATCATCTCTTAGAACAATGTTATAGTGAGGTCTGTGTTTTTTTATTAAACCGGCTTCCAATAAAAGGGCTTCTTTTTCTGTTCCCGTGGTTAAAAAATCAATGGAACAGGCATGACTCATCATGGCTCTTGTTTTTACAGTCAATTGTTCGGGCGGGCGAAAATAAGACAAGACCCTTTTATTAAGTTGTCTTGCTTTGCCTATATATATAATTCTGCCTCCCTTGTCCTTATAAATATAGACTCCGGGAACAGTTGGGATATTTTTTGGTTTTTCCATAATATTAATTCAGGATTAGTCATTTTTCATGCAATTTCTACTTGAGAAAAGAATCAATGTCTATTCTAAAAGAGCATGGGTGTTCCTTTTGATGAGAATCAATTTTTTAAATGAGGATCAATCTATGAATGACTTCGTTCTTGCTGTTTTAGCAAATGTTGTTGCAGGATTAATCCTTGTAGCCATTTTGAGCAGGCATTTTGAAATAAAAAACTGAAACCGACCGGGGACAATTAAAGAAGTTTGCCGCCATGAACGCACAAATTCATGGCGGCGATTAAAATTTCTTTGATGTTTTCTTCACTCTATAAACATCAGAGAGCTTACCCGTGGGGTGATAAGTGTTAGCGCACTTATTGCCCTTTTCTTATTTAAAATTTTAAGACTTTCTTTATAAAAGTCAAGTTAAAATCAAAAATAATTATTTTAAAATCTATTTTTCTAAAATATATATAAAACAATATGTTAGAAAAATTTGTTTTTAAGGAAAGGGGGAAGCGATTGCTTACGTTTGAGGGGGAAAAACTCGTTTTTTTCAAAAAAACGTGGTTTTCCCCCTCAAAAAACACAAAAAAGGATTGACGTGTGTCCACGCTGAAAATAGTTTTATTTTTCAGCGTGGAGCATATCTTTAAGCTAAAGCTTGTAAAAGCAAGATTGCCACAATGTTAATGATTTTAATCATTGGGTTAACAGCAGGTCCTGCTGTATCTTTATAAGGGTCACCAACAGTATCACCTGTAACGGCTGCCTTATGAGCTTCTGAACCTTTTCCGCCAAAATTTCCGTCTTCAATATATTTTTTGGCATTATCCCATGCACCGCCACCGCTGGTCATGGAAATGGCAACAAATAATCCTGTTACAATGGTTCCCAAAAGCATGGCACCAAGGCAAGCAAAAGCTGCTTCTTGTCCGCCAATTTCTGAAATCACATAATAGACAACAACAGGAGCAAGTACAGGTAATAATGAAGGAATAATCATTTCTTTGATTGCTGCTTTAGTAAGCATGTCAACGGCAGCACCATAATTAGGTTTGGCTGTTCCTTCCATGATGCCGGGAATTTCTTTGAATTGACGACGTACTTCAACAACAACGGCAGAACCGGCACGTCCAACACTCATCATGCCAAGGGCACCAAAAAGATATGGTAACAATCCACCAATGAAAAGACCAACCAAAACATAGGGATCTTGTAAAATAAATACCACATCAAGTTCAGGGAAAAGACGGTGTAAATCTTCGGTATAAGAAGCAAAAAGCACAAGTGCCGCAAGGGCTGCAGAACCGATTGCATAACCTTTGGTTACAGCCTTGGTTGTATTGCCGACAGCATCAAGGGCGTCTGTTACAACTCTTACATCATCAGGAAGTCCTGCCATTTCAGCAATACCGCCGGCATTATCGGTAACAGGTCCATAAGCATCAAGAGCAACAATCATACCTGCAAGGGCAAGCATGGTGGTTGCGGCAATGGAAATTCCAAAAAGTCCTGCATTGTGGTAAGAAAATAAGATACCTGCACAAATAACTATAACAGGAAGAGCGCAAGATTCTAAAGAAATGGCAAGTCCTTGAATAACGTTTGTTCCGTGTCCTGTGGTGGAAGATTTGGCAATGCTTCTGACAGGGCGGAAATTTGTAGCTGTATAATATTCGGTAATCCAAACCAATAAGCCTGTTACGCCAAGACCTGTGAATGAGCAAAGTAAAAGATTTCCGGCTGTAAATGCCTTGCCATTAACCACCATATCTTTCATGTCCCAAAAATAAGCCATGGTTACAAAAGTGATTAGAATGGCAGAAAAAATTGCGGTTGCTGCAAGTCCTTTGTAAAGAGCTTTCATGATTTTCTTGTCATGGGAAAGTTTTACAAAATAAGTGCCTGCAATGGAACCTATGATACATACAGCACTAATTAAAAGTGGGTACATGATCATTAATTTTTGTAATTCACCTTGGAAGTAAATGGAAGCAAGTAACATGGTTGCAACAATTGTAACAGCATAGGTTTCAAAAAGGTCGGCAGCCATACCAGCGCAGTCACCCACGTTATCACCCACGTTATCGGCAATAACGGCAGGGTTACGTGGATCGTCCTCAGGAATACCGGCTTCAACCTTACCCACAAGGTCAGCTCCAACGTCAGCACCCTTGGTGAAAATACCACCGCCAAGACGGGCAAAAATTGAAATCAATGAAGCACCGAAAGAAAGCGCAATCAATGCTTGCATTAATTCTTCGGTTTCAATTTGGAAAATTTCTAATAAAGCATAATAAAATGTTACGCCCAAAAGTCCAAGTCCAACAACTAAAAGTCCTGTGATTGCACCTGATTGGAATGCAATATTTAGTGCAGGAACCATGCCTTGACGAGCAGCTTCTGTTGTACGCACATTGGCACGCACAGAAACGTTCATGCCAATATAGCCTGCCGCACCTGAAAGAACTGCTCCGATAACAAAACCTAAAGCCACTAAAAAAGAAATTGAAAAATACAAAACAATGGTGATGGCAATGCCAACATAGGCAATGGTTCTGTATTGGCGATTCAAGTAGGCTTTTGCCCCCTCTTGAATTGCCCCGGCAATGCGTTGCATGTCTTCATTGCCTGTTCCCGCTGCCAATATGGTTTTTGAAGCTTTAAATGCATAGAACAAAGCAAATGCAGCACAAGCAAAAACCAACAATAAGGAAAACGCTGTCATAAAAATCCCCCGAAGGTGTAATAACTTTTAAGGATAAATCCTTATAAAATAACTGATAAAAAACATATAATTATCAGTGTTTGGTTTGTCAAAAAAATTGACTTTTAAATTCATTCCTTGAATATTTTATTATGCAAGGTTCAAAAGAGATTGAATAATTTACAAAAAAAAATAAAATTTGGCAAGCTTTAAGTGATTATGGGTAAAATTATGGTAACTTACTGTAAAAAAGGAATAATTTGTAAAAAATCATCAAAAAACTTGCAAAATAATGACTTCAAGTCACATATTTTGCAAGTTTTAAATTGGAAATATAGTAATTTCAGATGAAATTACTATCGTCTACTGCGATAGCAGGAGACCACTGCGTAGGCATAAGTGTAATTTTATTACACGTGTGCCGAAGCAAGTGTGCCTTTTGAAAGTTGACATTAGTGATGTCAACTTAATTTACTATTTTGGCGAGGAGATTGCCACGTCCCATGTTTGACTGTATTAACTATAGGCAAGTTCAACCGCTTTATCTACTATTTTATCAAGGTCAAAACCCTCAAAGCAACTTGGCACATTGTCTGCAACATCACCATGAAGAGAATAGCATTTTTTCTCGGTTTGTACTATTCTAACCCTATCTCCAACGGGGAAAAATCCCCATTCTTCGCAGGTTGGACCAAAAAGAGCAACAATTTTACAGTCCACGGCATTGGCTATGTGCATGGGGCCTGAATCGGCTGTAATTACAATATCACAATTACTCAAAATTGCACTAAGCTCACGAAGTGAAGTTAAATTGATTAAACTTTTTCCCACCGGCACATCAAGACTTGTATCTTTGCCAACCCAGAGGATTTGATGGGTAACTCCTAGCTTTTCTTTTACTTTTTCTGCAAGTTCAAACCATTGTTCCAAGGTCAATGTTTTGGATTTGTAGGTGGCAAAGGGGTGCAAGGCTATTATTTTCTTGGGCAAATCAGAGCTGTCCGTTTCTTGTTTTTGTTTCCACATTTCAAGGGCATGGGGCGGTAAATCTGCCCAGTATTCCGGAGTCATTTCTTTCCAAAATAATAATTTTAATCTTTTTTTTGCATTTTCAAGTTCAGTGGGAATTAAAAATATTTGAGGCTTTAAAAGTTTTTTTGGAATATTTTCAAGGCAAAGTAAGCTTGCATAGCGTTGACATACATTTTTTTCAAGTAATTTTTTTGAACCGAAACGACCCTTTGTCCATGCAAACAAGCGACGTATAAAACCACGTTTTTCATAATGAAAAACAGAATTTCTCCATGCTCTTGAAATGGTTTTGGATCTTAAATTACCGTGTAAATCAAGCAAGGGATAGTCTTCATATCTTTTTGCCAATTCTTTACATTTATTTTTATAGTTAAAACTATCCAAATCCCTTTCTTCAACGGGGTAAACTTCAAAAATAGCGGGGTGATATCTAAATAAAGGCAAGAAAATTGCTTTACTGATTAAAATAAATTTTATTCCAAAATGTTCATGCCAAAACCTAAAAACACCGCTTAACAAAACAACATCACCAAGGGCACTTAATCTAAATACTATGGCCAAGTTATTGTTTAATTCATATTTTTGAGTAAATGTGGAATTTTCTTCTTCATCTTCTTTTACTTCATTTTCCACATAATGAGCGATTTGTTTTTCAGGTTTTTCTAAATTAATATTAGCAGTATTTTCATTTTCTTCAATTTCTTTTACTTCTTCAATTATTTGTTCAGAACTATTTTCTTCCAAAGGATTTTCCGAATATTTTTCAATAAATTCTTCATTTTTATTCTCAATTTCAATGGCTTCCGAACTTATCTCTTTGTTTTCTTCAATTGCTTGATCACTATTTATATTTGTGTTTTCATTTGAACTTTCTTCAACGTTTTCCAAAGGTTGTTCATTTTCTATATTTTCAACAACTTTATCATCTTGGTCTTTTTCAATTTCAACCTGTTCTGCCTGTTCTGCCTGTTCTGCCTGTTCTGCTTGCTCTTCTTTTTCAGCTATTTCCGTTAGTTCTTCTTTTTCAGTCAGCTCAACTTGCTCAACTTCTTCTTGTTCAACTTCTTCAACATGTTCAACTTGCTCAATTTGCTCAACTTGCTCAACTTGCTCAATTTGTTCAACCTGTTCAATTTGTTCAACTTGCTCATTTTGCTTGGATTGTTCAAACTCAGAAGCCATATTTTCATCAATGAAAATTATATCATCTTCAGAATTTTTTTTCATGATTTCGATAAAATTTGCATCTATATTTTCTTGTTCATTCAATTTTGGGTCAGAGCTTGTATTAAACTCGTCAATTTCTTTTTTATTTTCCATAATTACCTCAAATAGTAAAGATAAATACATGTCGTCATATTTATATATAGAAATTTTATGGGCATACTGATAAAATCAGCTCTTCCATAAATTTTTAATTTACATCAACTTCAGATTTTAAAGCTCTTTCCATTAAAATTTGCAAGCCTTCTCTTGGGGTTATGATGTCATTTAAAATGGCATAGACAATATTTACAATGGGCATTTCAACTTGAAAATTTTGAGCAATTTCATAAACAGCATTTGTGGTGGGTATACCTTCGGCAACACCATTCATATTTTTAATTATATCGGCTAGTTTTTCACCTCTGCCAAGTCCAAGCCCTACGCGTCTGTTTCTTGACAAGTCGCCTGTGCAAGTTAGCATTAAATCGCCCAGTCCCGAAAGTCCCATGAATGTTTTATAGTGTGCACCCATGGCGGCACCAAATCTGGAAATTTCTGCAAGTCCTCGAGTTACAAGGGCAGCTCTTGCATTATGTCCAAAATTTAATCCATCGCTCATGCCGGCCGCAATGGCAATGATATTTTTAACAGCTCCGCCAAGCTCAAGTCCAATAACATCAGTACTTGAATAACAACGAAAAAATGAAGTATTAAAAATTTCTTGCAGACGCTTTGCCATTAAAATATCTTCACAGGCCAAAACACAAGCAACCGGTTGTTCTTCAAGCACTTCTTTGGCAAATGACGGCCCTGACAATACGGCATAACGGCTTGTATCATTTGGTAAATCAAAAATACCAGGAATGACCATGGACAAAGGAACTTTTTTATTAAGTACAATTCCCTTGGCAACATTGATTAAAATAGTCTGATCAGAAAAATATGTTTTGTAATTTGATAAAATATTCTCCTGTTGCTGACAAGGCAGAGCAATAATCCAAACCTCACAATCTGCTAAAATTTCAGGGTTTATTGTTGCCTTTACCTTATCGCATATTTTTAATCCACTAAGATACTTTGTATTTTCATGTTTTTGATTAATATCATTTGCCAAATCTTCATTACGAATAAGCATTGTAACATTATGCCCTGCCATGGCAACAACATGAGCCAAAGCAGTTCCAAAACTTCCGCCACCAAGAACTGCAATATTCATATTTATATCCTTTAGTTATATATTTGTGCTGAAAAACAAAGTCAAAAGTTTATTCTTCAATTTGTTTTTTTTCTTCCCAATTGTGCCAAATAATATTTTTACCTTGAAAACGTTTTTGCATTATATTTAAGGCTTCTGCATTCTTATCCATTAAAAAACAATTTCTGCCACAATTTAAAGCCGCATCCCCAAAGGATCCGCTGCCTGCAAAAAAATCTCCGATGAGCGATTTTTCATTACTATGCACATTAATAATTCTTTCTAAGATTTTTAATGGTTTTTGAGTGGCATAGCCTGTTTTTTCCTTGCTGGTTGGACTGACAATGGTTTGCCACCAAACATCTGTGGGCGTTTTTCCCTTATCTGCTTTTTCCTTGCCAACCAAGGTAGGGGCCATGTAGGGAATACGATCAATTTGATCATAATTATAAATATATTGTTTTGGATCTTTAACATACCAAAAAATTGTATCATGTTTATTGGACCACTTGGTTTTAGAACGTGCACCATAATCATAGCTCCAAATAATTTCATTCATAAAACAACTTCTGCCAAAGATTTGATCCAGTAAAATCTTGCAATAATGGGCTTCTCTGTAGTCAATATGAAAAAATAATGAACCCTTGTCGGATAAAATCCTATGGGCTTCATTTAATCTTGGTTCTAAAAATTCCAAATAATCACTAAAAATATCCATATAACCCAAGGTTCCGATTTTAATGGATTTATAGCGTTTTCCATTAAAACCTATGCGGTCACCTTCTTGGCTGGCAACAGTTTTTAATTGAGTTCTTTCTTGTTTTTTACCTGTATTAAAGGGAGGGTCAATATAAATTAAATCAACAGAACCATTTTCAATATTTGGAAGCAATTCAAGATTATCTCCAAACCATATATCAAGTTTTGGCATAATTAAACCTTATTCAACGGTAACACTTTTGGCTAAATTTCTTGGCTGATCAACATCTTTTCCCAAATAATCAGCAACTTCATAACTAAATAATTGCATGGCAGGCAATGCCAAGATTTCCGGTAGTTTTGTTTTTGGCAAAACCCAAATATCATCGGTATTTACTTGGCATCCTTGTTCAATCAAAGCAATGACTTTTCCTTGTCTTGCCTTAATTTCTAAAATTCCTGATTGAACCTTGGTAAAATGTTCATCATCAAAAGCTGTAATAAATGATGGAAATTGTTCATCAATCAGAGCGATTGGCCCATGTTTCATTTCTCCCAGAGCATAAGCTTCAGCATGGATATAGGATAATTCCTTAAGTTTTAACGCACCTTCCATGGCAAGAGGATAGGCAACTCCTCGACCAAGATAAAAAAAGCTGTGTGCATTATTATATTTTTTTGCCAAATCCTTAGCTTTTTCTTGTAAATTTGGCAAAATATTTTCTAATATCTCAGGCAATAAAATTAGTTGTTTTAATAAGTCTTGTCTTGATTGGCTCCTGTTTTCACTGTTTTCATTTCTTTTTCCCCAGTAACAAGACAACATTAACAAGATAATCATTTGACTTAACATTGCTTTTGTGGATGCCACACTAATTTCCGGTCCTGCTTGGGTATAAAGAGTAATGTCTGATTCCCTTGCAATACTTGAACCAAGCACATTGCAAACTCCAAGGACTTGATGCCCCAGTTCTTTACAAAGTCTTAATGCACCCAAACTATCGGCAGTTTCACCGGATTGACTGATAATTATAATTATTTCATCATCTGAAAGTATGGGTTTGCGATATCTAAACTCTGATGCAATTTCAACTGTTACAGGGATATTTGCCAAGGATTCAAAATAGTTTTGTGCCCAAAGCCCTGCATTATAGGAAGTTCCGCAGGCAATGATTTTTAATCTTTTGGGCACAGTAAATTCATCTAATTCAGGAAAAAGTGCTTCATCATTTAAAATTCTTCCCCTTAAACAATCATTCATGATTTTTGGCTGTTCCATTATTTCTTTCAGCATAAAATGCTTATGTCCATTTTTGGCCGCACCTTGCAAATCCCATGCAATATGATGAATTGTTTTGTCAATCTCAAGTCCGCTTTCAAGGGATTTAATTTTATATGATTTGGGAGAAATAATTGCATATTCAAAATCATCAAGGAAAATAACTTCCTTGGTATAGGCAAGAAAGGCTGTGACATCGGAAGCCACAAAATTTTCTTCTTGCCCCATGCCCAGCAATAAGGGGGCTGATAATCTGGCTGCAAATATATGTTCAGGTAGTAAAGGGCTAAGCATTACAACGGCATAGGCACCTTCAGCCTTTTTGAGGGCTTCACAAAAAGCCCTTTCAAGTAATGGGAAAAATTTGTTTTTTTCTTTTTGGGCTTGTTTAATGTAATTTTCTGAGTTTTGAGCAAATTTAAATCCATATTCTTTTTCAAGTAACATATCGAGTTCATAGGCAATTAAATTGGCAAGCACTTCTGTATCTGTTTCAGATTGGAATTCATAGTTGAAAGAAATCAACTTTTGCTTAATTTCTTGAAAATTTTCAATAATCCCATTATGAATAAGTGCCAAGGCTTTACCTTGGGATATATGAGGATGAGCGTTTTTTTCAATTGGTAAACCATGGGTTGCCCATCTTGTATGTCCAATGGAAGTGGTTGCCAAGGTATTTAAATTTTTTGCCAGTTTTTGCTCCAATTTAACTATTTTACCCTCAGCTTTAATCACTTCAAGCTTATTGGCTTGAATATAGGCAATGCCTGCCGAATCATATCCTCTATATTCTAAACGGCTGAGCCCCTCCATAACCAAGGGGACAGCAGCTCTATGCCCACAATAACCTATAATCCCGCACATATATTCTCCAAAACCTAAAATATTAAAATATAAAAAGATTAATACAAAAATTGCATTAATCTTTTTATATAATACTTTTACTATTTTGACAAATATAATTATGTGCTTGATATTGGAAACATTGTAACTTATTGTTAATAAAGTAAAATATAGTAAATTTTTCTTCATTTGTTGATTTTTTTCAAATAAGAAAATCATCGCGAACATTGGATGAGGACGAAGTCTCTCTAAGTCTTTGATATGCCAAGAAAAACTAAAGCACAGTCATTGCAAGACGGTGTGATTTGCCACAGGAAGTGGCAAGCCCCGCAGGGCAAGCCATTCCGGTTTTCAAAAATCACAATTTTGGTATGGTTTTTGATTTTTTAAATTTAGTAAAATATAAATAAATCAAAGTAGTTATATTTTTATTTGAAAAAATGTTTTTTCAGGAAGGGGGGAGTTTGAGGGGGAAAAACTCACCCAGCCGTCAGGCGTCGTGGAATGTTTCAAAAAAACATGGTTTTCCCCCTCAAAAAGCACAAAAACGGATTGACGTGCCGTTAAAGGCTGTCTTAAGTCCCCGATTTGACAGACTGCTATATTTTTAGTCCACCTTGCATTTGATACATAATATCAGAATCTTGACCTTTAGACAATGTATCATCTTCTAAAGTAATACATATATTTTTCCAGTGGTCAAGCATGTTTACATAACTTTCCAAAATATTACTGAAAGAGCTGACATCAAGCAATTGTAATTCGGTACAATAAATTAATTGCACATCATTGCTTAAAGGATTGACTGCCAAAGTTGCTCCCCCTGTTTCAAGTAATAGGAAGTTTCCTTGAATCAATCTGGCATTGTATTTATTTTCATTTTCCTTTGGAATTTTAAAAAATGAAGTACAAAATTGAACTTTACTATCTTTTAAAACAATACTTAACTTATAATCATCAATTCCGATTAAACATTCATTATCTTCTGAAGTTGATAAATCATTAATTCCAATTGACACTCCAAAATCATTAATAAGTTTTTTAAATACTTCTGACATGTTTTACTTCCTTATTATAAATTTAATAAATATTAAATCAGTATTGAAACATTCGCATATTTTTATATAAGAATTGATTAAATCAAATCTTTTATAGTATTATATCGAAGAATCAGGTATTCTGAACGTTGAAACAGTATTATTTATACTTACTACTTGTTCATCAGTGGCATTTTTTGTTTGTTTGCTTGACGGGCTGAGTGAATCACCGACATTAATGGTATTACCGTCCACACCAAGGAAAGAAACCCAATGGGCATTTGATCTAAAAGTGGTAAATGTATTCGGTGCCGCTGCATAGGTGGAAACAAAATCTTCAAGTCTACTTTCTGTTGTTTCATCGTCTCTTTCACCGGCAACAAGTTCAAGCCCCAAGAGGTAGAACACGTCATCGGAAACACCCATTTCACCAAAATAATAACCGTCATCAATGCCCTTTGCTTGCATAAACTGGGCAATGGCACATTCAAGCACATTTATTTCTTGTGGTCTGCGCCCGTCATCATGCAGACCCAAGTTTTCCGGATCTATATCAACAACAAATTGTTCACCATTATGACTTAGTTGAACATGATATTGACTACCATCAAAAGACATTCTTTGTGACAGCCAATCCTTGCCCAAATCCTTAGAGGCTAAAGAACGCAAACTGCTGATTATAAAGCATGTATTTGATTTTTGAGTAAATGTCTCACCATTGATTTCACTAAAATCCACAGCCGTTCCGAGTAATTTTTGCCCATCTGCAAGTTTATGAATTTCAGCATGTTGGACAGGATTATCTTGACCAAGAGCAGCTCTTTGTACATTCATAAATCTGGTAATTTGGTTTAAGGCTGCATGTTTTACAGGCGTATTGGGTAAAGCTCTTATACTGTTAGCATAATTATTAAAATATGTCATAATATTATCGGTACTAAAGTCTCGAGCAAGAAGTTCTGCAAAATGTTGTTTAAAAATATTGTCCATAACAATTTTATCAAAACTGTCTGCATTAACAGCTGAAAAAACTTGGAAAAGTTTATTGCTGTCCAAAGGGGTTGAAATGCTTGCATTTAAAGCATTGGCTTGTTGTCCTGCTGTAATTATTTTATCATATCTGCCTTTATTGTTAGTCAAGAACTCAAAAAGACTTTGTTTATCGGTTAAAGTAGAGTTTGTAACTTGAGTTCGTAAATCTGCAAATATACCATCAATTTTATCAAAAGATACATATTTTATGGCTTCTTCAAGAATAAGCCCTATGGCATCACGATTATCAACATTTGTTCCAAGCGTTTCACCATGTTTTGCAAAATCTGCAAAGATAGTTTTTAGATTATCAAGAATTTTATCTTCGCTTGTATTTTCGGTTATTGATCTGGAAAAAGCGTCCATAATCTTAATAAGCTCTGTTGCAATGTCTTGATTTAAAGCTCTATTGTTATTAATAAGTGTTTTCATCTTACTTATGAACATTATTTGTGAAATGGGATCTTCAGTGATTCCCAAGTTATCTACAAAAGTACCGATTTTATCTTTTAATGTATTTACTACACTGTTAATATTGGGTAAGGTTAATAATTCTTGAATATCCTCCACAAGGGAATTGGCTCCATATTGTATACTAAAACTAAAGAGGGCAGAAGTTTGAGCGTCGCCGGGCCTAATGGCATGCCCCTCAGGATTTGCAGAGGGGGGTATGGATTGAGTTACAGTACGATCAACTTGACTTGGGCGGCTTGAAGTATCTTCTGTTGATGGGGTACCGACAAGCTTCTGTATACTTAAGTCCATCTCCATGATTTTTAATTTATCAAGTATTTGAGTTTTACTATCCAGGTTTGAAGCTTCGATTTGCTTAGTTACTATCTCCAGCAAGTCAGGAAGATTATCTTGCATATATCTTGATGCCAGATTAAAAAGTGTATTAAAAGTCTCTATATTGTCAACTTCCTTACCAAGTATATTCCCAAAATTTGCAAAATCTAAAAATGCCGTGGTTGCAGACTGAAGAAGTTCATCTCTATCTGCTTCTTGAGCAATGGATGTGACTGCTACGGCAAAAGCTTTTGTAAAAGTTTTCTGTACGCTTTGATCTAAGCCTTCATAATCTGCAACAATTGTTTTTAATCTATCATAAAATACAACTTGAGAGAAAGGGTCGTCTGATATAGCGCACTCTTCCAAGGCATTTTTTACAAAGTCAGCATAATCCATCATTGCCATTTCTTTTGCCTCTTTTGCCAATAAATCTAGTTCAGGTATGACAATATCGTCAATATGTTTAAAGAATATGGCAGAAGTTTTTGCTGTTGGAAAAGATGATGAAATTCCATCTGGATTATTTTCTGATGAATAGGTAGAAATATTTTTGCAACCACCTTCAGAGATATTTATCAATTGATCATATTTTTTTGAAATTACATCCTTAAAAATAGCTTGATTTGGATTTGAGCTATCAGTTAAGCGTGAAAAAATTTCAACACAAGCTTCTATTTTCTCGTTAAGTCCATATGCACCCAATTCATTTAATAACCATTCAAGAGCTTGGGTTGCCACCATATTAAAATCTTTACTTGTGGCTATTATCCCAAGTGCTGTATCAATGTTTTCTCTATAATTGGCATCTATTTGATTTGTTTGATTAATTATTTGATTAATGGTTCTTGCCTTAAGTGGTTTACCTTCTTCTATCGACCTATTTAATAAAGTTGTAATTTCATCAGGCAATTTGCTATGTTTTGCTTCTAAAAGAGCTTTAAATTCAGCGGTTGCAGTTTTATTTCTGGCTTGTATTTCTTCCTTGCTATGGGTCAAATTATAAAAAACTTTTGAAAACCAATTTGTACCCCTTGCCTTTGCTTCTCCGTCTTTTATTATAATTCTGGAATTACCGTCAACGCTTTGGGCAAGAGTTGAAAAATCTTGTAAACTGGGTTGAGAATTACTGTTAATTGAACTTGACATTTAAAACCTCCATATATTTTAAGTGTAAACTAAATTGGCATATTTATATGTTTTTATTAATATAAGCAATTTTTATGCCAAAAAATTAAATCCATTAAAATTTTATGAAGCACAATTTATTTTAATTTGAGAGAAAAGTATTTTTTCAGGAAGATTGTTAAGGAAACGCTGATTAAATCGAAAATTTAAATTTCTATGAAAATTGCACAAGCGTTTTCTTACAAAATAGACATGAAGTGGCTATTTTGCACGCCGAAATGAGAGCAAAAACCATGCTTTTTGCGTCCCGAAGGGCGAATGAAGGCAGTGTGCCTTTCTGATTAATTCCGTTTATGGAATTAATCAGTGCTTCCTCAAGTAAAAATTAAAACAAAAAAATTAACGTAATGGATATTTTCCGCAAGTAAACTTTTCTCCTTCAGGGCAATACCCAAGCCTTTCACAAATTGCTCCACCCACATTAAATATTTCAGGCAATACTTTTTTACATTCTTTTAGCATTTGATTGGCACAGTTTCTGATTTCCCACTGGGCTCTTGTGCAACATCTATGCTCAAAAAAATTGAATAATGAGCGACAGTTCATGGTTACCACCAGATTTGTTGAAGTGGCTTGAGGTAAAACCATGCGTGCATCTTCCTTTGCCAAGTTTCCCCTGCCGTCCTCCTCCAGCATATTTTTTATATCTTCGTAGGTTTTCATCATTTCTTCCATGAAACCTTGATAGCGTTCCAAAATTTTTGGATTTTTTAAAATGGACGGAGGAATGATATAATCCATATTTTTAGCATCTACATAGCGTTGACTTTGTTGAGAATAGGAAGCTATTCTATGTCTTACCAGTTGATGACTCAAAGCCCTTGATATTCCGGAAAGAGCAAAACTAAAACTGACATGCTCAAGGGGGCTGGCATGACCTGTTAAAAGTATTTCACCAATAAATTTTGATTGTTTTTCCTTTGAGATTTCACCACTTATCAGTTTTTCCCACATATCACCCACAAAACCTTGATGATAACATTGCCTAAATGAGGCATAAATTAAGGACAAAGGTTCAGGAGTATGGGACAATAATTTTACGTTTAACTTCACTTCTTGCATAATTACTCAGATTTAGAATTTTCAAACTTTAAATGTTTATAGGCCAAATTGGTTGCCATTCTGCCTTTTGCCGTTCTTTTAATTAGTCCACATTGAATTAAATAGGGTTCATAAATTTCTTCAATGGTTCTGACCTCTTCTGAACAAGCAACAGCCAAGGTTTTTAAACCGACAGGCCCTCCGTCATAATGATGAATTAATATGGATAAAATTTTTCTGTCCATTTCATCAAGTCCCATTTCGTCCACATCAAGCCGAGACAGGGCTTTTTTTGCCTCTTCTTCATTAATAATTTCACAATTATTTACGCTGGCAAAATCTCCCACTCTTCTTAATAAACGATTGGCTATTCTTGGAGTTCCGCGGGAACGTTTGCCAATTTCCATGGCTCCGTCCTGACTGATTTTAATCTTCATTATTCTGCCGGCTCGTAAAACCACTTCACAAAGCTCAAGGGGAGTATAGAACTCCAAACGGCTGATTATTCCAAACCTATCTCTTAGTGGAGAAGATAAAAGCCCGAGTTTTGTGGTTGCACCCACCAAGGTAAAAGGTTCTAAATCAATTTTAACCGTTCTGGCGGCAGGCCCTTGACCTATTACCAAGTCAAGTTTAAAATCTTCAAGGGCAGGATATAAAACTTCTTCCACTTGCATGGGCATACGATGAATTTCATCAATAAAAAAAACATCATTTGCTTGTAAATTGGTTAAAATTGCAGCCAAGTCACCGCCTCTTAACAGGGCAGGGCCTGAGGTTGAAACAATGTTTACCCCAAGTTCGGAAGCAATAATATGAGCCAAAGTGGTTTTTCCAAGTCCCGGATTACCATAAAACAGAAGGTGATCCATAGCTGATTTTCTTTTTTTTGCCGCATCTAAATAAACCCGTAAATTTTTACGAAGTTCACCTTGCCCCACAAAATCTTCCAAACGCTTGGGACGAATATTTTCATCAAGCTTGGTTAAATTTGTAGCAAAATCATAATCCAATTCCATTTAATTTATCTCATTTATTGATAATTTCAATTTATTAATTTTTATTTTTGGCAATTAATTTTAAACAAGCCCTAAGGGCTTCGCTGACACTTAAATCCGGTTCATCTGAAATAACTTCATTTAAAATTGGGGACACTTGATTTTCTTGATAACCAAGATTAATCAATCCTGTCAAAGCATCATTATAAATGCTTGAGGTATTATTAACAAGTTTTAATGTTTGACTTATAACACTGTCTTTAAATTTATATTGTAATTCCAAAAAAATCTTTTGCCCTGTTTGTTTACCTATACCTGAAACCTTTGTCAAAGCCAGCGAATCACCCTTTGCCACCATTTCTCTAAGGTCTGTGGGGCGAAAGGTGCTTAAAATTGATAATGCCGTTCTGGCACCGACACGATTTATGCCGATTAACATTTTAAACGTTTCTCTTTCTTCCCATGTTTCAAAACCAAAAAGTTCTTGAGCATCTTCTCTTACAATAAATATTGTAAATAAATGTATTTTATTTCCCAAAGTTGGTAAATTACTATGGGTATGGCTTGGGATAAAAATTTCATACCCCATGCCTTGAGCAGTTAAAATCACCACGCTAATAGGTGTTTTTTCTAGTAAAATTCCTTCAATATATGCTATCATGGTTTTGACTTTGGTTAAAATTTTGAGTTAATATTTTAGCTTATTATTTTGCATTATTCTGCTTTGCAGAATAATGACATGTTTCTTAATTCTTGCATTGCTTTATTCTGCAATTTTTACATTGCATTATTCTGCAATTTTTACATTGCTTTATTCTGCAATTTTTACATTGCATTATTCTGCAATTTTTACATTGCATTATTCTGCAATTTTTACATTGCTTTATTCTGCTTTGCAGAATAAAGCTGTGTTTTTTATTGTCATAAAATATAGGAGTAAACCAGTCAGACTTCCAATGTCTGCGTCAAGCTGTAAATTTTATCGGTTATGTACTCGAGTACACGCCCTCTAAAATTTTTCGCTTTCCTTGCTCTTGAAAGCCTGCCTTATTTTACTCGCTATTTTATGACACTACCCACTTTTTGCTCTTCATATAGATATCTGAAAAAAATAATTTCTTATTAAGGTGGAGCAAAAAGTGTTTAAAGGAACTGAGCCCCCCGTCATATTTCTTCGCTTCGCTTATCAATATGACACCCCCCTTACAGTGCTCGTAAACGAGCACAAGGGGGAAAGGTAAAATTTTTAGAATAGTCAGAAGTTTGTGGGGTTTGCTAAGGGAATCACCCTCTTTGCCCCCAAGTTAATTATTAATTATAAATTAATCTCGCATCAATAAATAAGGAGCATTTTCAGGCTCGCAGAAAATATCATTTACTGTATCAAAGTAGCGAGGTTGCAAAATAAAGGTTCCTGCAAACAATGTGTCCACATTGATATTTTGAGTTCTGAGTGGGAAATTTTCCGCATCAATGGTTAAACCCCAACCTGCATAAAACGGCCAACCATAAGTAAATACGTCCATGCCGACGGACAGGGCGTCAAGCCCCAAGTATGAATCATGGGTATGTACCTCAATTTTATGTCCTTGTATACTGTGTACAGGAAAATATAAAGGACAGAATTGACTGCTGACAGTAGTCATTTTGTGAGCTTTTTCTAAAAACCTTTTGGCGGCAACATATTTTCTTGACCAAGGTGAGCAGTTTTTTCCTCTCACATTGGGTTTACATTCATAAACATCGTCCACAAAATGGGCAAATGTATTTTCTTCCTTTTCATTAAAATCCTCAGGCTTTTCAGTGTCCAAATCAGTTTCAAGTCCCAAAAGACTGAGAGGGATAAAATCTGAGGGTCTGGTAAAGGGTTTTGTATCATTAACCATTTTTTCAATATTCTTCGGAACTTTAATATGCTCCATTTGCGGACAGTATATTATATAATCATAGGGTCTTAGTTTTCTGACATGTTTGATTAAATTAAAATCATCTGCCAAGGGTGAAGAAAAGGAGTTTAATGGCAGTCCTTTTGAATCCAAGTTTCCGTCATGAATATTTACTTCTCCGAGATTATTAACATTTCTCGGAGGATTTAAAATATTTCCGACCAATAAAATAATATTTTGCTCAAGGGGAATATGTGTAATATCAATATGTTCCCTAAGTGCAGAAGTTTCTCTGAGGTATTGCCTAAATAATCTTGCTCTCAATAAACTTTTTTCTCCCGGCACCACGGTTTGCAATATTTTTTCTAAAGTAGGGTAGGGGCCTCCCTCAAGGCGCAAAGAAACATATTTACCATTGCCAAGAAGCCTGTCAATTACTCCGTGATCCACGTGAACCAAAGGAATGTTAGTAAATTTTTTACGCATTGCCAAATCAGGTTCAATGCCTGTTAAAATTATCCCATTATTTTCAAGAGCATTTTTAATTGCATTGTCTTCCGAAAAAAAGTGTAGATTGGCATGGGCAAAAAATTGTTTACAGAAAGTGATTAAATTTTCATCAAAATGAATACAGGCAATATAGCGATTGCGTTCAAAATTTAATGGGCGTTGTAAAATAATAAAGCGTAAAATTTCCCTAAAAGAGCTTGGTTCACTGGTAATTGGGTGACGATAGCGAGTCATAAACAAGCAAAAAGCAGCAAATATTTCTTCTCTGCTTCTTTTTACATTTCGCCTGTCAAGTTTTATACTATCCTTGGTTAAGCCCCAACCTGCATAAAAGGGCATGCCAAAGCAATATATCTTTTTTCCCAAAAAAATAGCATCAAGCCCAAGTTGGGAGGCAACAGTATAGACAACATCGGCTTGAGACAAAATTGAAATTGAAGATACATCATTTTGTAAAACTTGTACTCCATTTGCTTCTGCCACTTTTCTGAGATAGCCTTTTTTCTTATCACTGCGAACAGTTTTTGGTTCAAGCAGGAAAAAAGCGGCACCGGGATGATTTTTCTTGGCAGCTGAAATCATTTCAAAAAAAGTTTTTTCACTTGCCATTACTTTTTTTAATTTAAATCTGTTTTGTTTTTCTTCATCTAAAATAACAACTTTTTTTCTGCCGGAGGGAGTAGTTAAATGATGGGGTGAAGCGTCCGGAGCATATTTATCACTGCTTAATCTATAGGTAAACAATTCATTTAACATTTGCGTGGCATCG
This sequence comes from uncultured Mailhella sp., assembly GCA_964369835.1. Classification (GTDB taxonomy): domain Bacteria; phylum Desulfobacterota; class Desulfovibrionia; order Desulfovibrionales; family Desulfovibrionaceae; genus Taurinivorans. The sequence goes on along the minus strand of CAYJGE010000001.1, from coordinate 16,916 downwards.
TGCTTGTCATAGGGAGCAAGAGCCGGAAAGGCAATACTGATTTGTTTTATTAATAAGTTAATATATTCGGAAGATTCTTGATTTATGACTTGATGCTCATTTTCTTGGTCGGATATTTTAGGCAATTCATTGTTTTGATCATTATTTTGGGATAAATCGGTTTGATTATGAACATGTTTAATCTTCTCATAGTGATTTAAAAGTGCAGGTATTGAATGCATCAATTTTTCCCATTCACTTGCTCTGGTGGCGTCCTTATAATTTCCTTCCCTTTCAAGCATTAATGAACAGGGTTTGTGACCCAAAAGGCGATAAAGCCCCTCATGGATATGCCAAAATTTAAAACCAAATAATTTGGCTAAAAATTCTCCTCGCCCGTCAAATCCTACCAAGGCCGTTATTTTTTCTTTTTCTTTTATTGCAGTTAAAAAGGGAACAAAATCATAGTCCGGAAAAATATTTTGAATATCATTAACAAAAGAGTTTGAAAAATAAGCTAATTTTTTTCGCTGAAATTTTTGATTATTATTATCTTGCATTATAAAATCCTTAAATTAACTTTTAGCGAATAACAAAATAGGAATTTGGGAATTTTGCCGCAAATTTATTTTTTGCTTCAACAGCTCCCTCGTCAGTATTAAAAGGCCCTGCTTGTACCAAATAAATTCCTTTATCAATGTAAATCACCACGGGAGTATTGCTTTTACGCAAATCAGTTGCAAGCTGGTCTGCATGTAAGGCATTGTCAAATAAGGCCAATTGTAAATAATAAGATCCGCTTATAGTGTTTGAAACATTTGTTCCCATTTCCCCACCATTATTATAGGCAGAAAAATTGCTTTGACTTTCCTTATTATAGGGATCTATTCCCCCATAATTTAAATCGGTATTTAAAGTAGAATCAACGCTTTTATTTAAAAGTGAATAATAGGTTGGATCATCTCCAAACTCATTGGGGTTTGAAGTGAAAAAGCCTGAATTTCCTTGAGTTAAGTTATTTTGTGCCAAATTATTATTAAATTGGTTTGACATATTTGGCGCACTCTTTTGGTTTAAACCATATGCACTGTTTGTCAGGTCACCGATTGGCTCTCCATAACGATTGTAAGGACCTGATGGAAGCCCAAAACCTCCGGGATTATTAGGATTATTTAACAAGCCACCGCTACTGAACATACTACCTATTGTTCCTATTGTGGCACTTGGGCTGCTAAAATTAAAATCCGTATAATTGGCATTATTTGAAGATATTGAATTATTGGGATTTATGGCAAGATTATCCACTGTACTTGCTTCACCCTCAACCTTTAAATGTACCTTGGCTGTGCCTGTTCTCAGCATATCAATTCTATTGGCAGCCCCTTTTGATAAGTCAATAATCCTATCATCATGGAAAGGCCCTCGATCATTAATCCTAACCACAACATATTTTCCGTTTTCCAGATTGGTCACTCTTATCATTGTGCCATGGGGTAATAATTTGTGGGCGGCAGTTATACCATTTTGATTATATTTTTCACCATTTGCCGTTAATTTTCCATGAAAACCGGGACCATACCATGAAGCAATCCCGATTTCCGAAAAACCATCGGAAGCAGCATAGGGAGTATAACTTTTACCAAGCACAGTATATGGTTTAGCCTTTGGTAAGTGACTGTTGTTTTTTGCATTGAGCTGTAAATAGTAGGAACCGCTTTTGCGGTTACTATCCAAATCACCTGAACCCATAGGAAAAGAGCTTTGCCCGTGTTTTGCACTGCAAGCACCTATAAAGAGTCCCAAACCAAGTAGTATTATTTTTATAGATTGTTTTTTCATAGGTTTAAACTAATCAAAAGATAGATAATTTATTAAAAAGTTTCAAAATAACGTAATAAAGCCACAAAAATCATGCCTGAACTCAATGTTAAAAACATGTTTTTACTAAAATATGCAACCAATAATGTAGGCAAAAAAGCAAGTAAGAACAAATTATCAAAGGAAAAAAAGAATTTTTCACCCTGCATAAAAATTTCAGGTGCAACCAAGGAAGCCAAAATGGCAACAGGCACATAACTTAACCAAATCTGAATTTTTTCAGGCATTTTGCGTTTTGCCAATAGGGTAATCGGCAACATTCGGGGCAAAATAACTCCGATTGACATGCCCAAGGTACAAAGAGCTAAAAAAGTATTATCCATAAATTACCAATATAGTATTTTAAGTTGACATTGCTAATATTATTTTTCCATGGGACTAAAAACGTTTTTCCTCTGCCATAAAAGAAGACCCAAAAATGCACCCAAGGTTGTGGCCATGATAATACTCCACCGCTCAAAACCCATGCTTACAAAAAGAATAGATAAAAGGGCAGAAAAAATTGCAACCAAGAGAGATATTCGCTCAAGACAAAGGGGAACCAAAAGGGCTATAAACATGCTTGGCAATGCAAAATCCAATCCATAGGGGCGAACATCGGTTAATAAATCACCTGAAAAAGCACCTATTGCCGTTCCCATAATCCACCCGAAATGGGCAACCAAGGAACAACTTAATACCTGTGAAACACTGACAATTCCCCCCGATTTGCTATAGGAAATATTGGAGGCAAAAACTTCATCTGTTTGAAAAAAAGAAAGAAAATTTTTCCAAAAAGATGATAATGGTTTCCATGGTGTTATAAGGGCGGCTGCCATAAGTACGTGTCTTAAATTAATCATGCAATTGGCTATAATAATGGAAATGATGGTTGCTCCGCTACCAATCATACCGGCTGCAATAAATTGACCTGCACCTGCAAAAACAAAAACAGACATGGTAATGGCCCACCAAGCTCCAATCCCATTTTTTACAGCCAAAACCCCATAGGCAAAACCAAGAGGAAGATAGCCAATCATAATGGGAATACCCATCTTTATACCGGTGGCAACACTTGGCCTTTGCCAAAATTTTTGCACTTTATGCATAATTTAATTTATCCACACAAACTTAAGGAAGTACTGATTAATTCCGTAAACGGAATTAATCAGAAAGGCACACTGCCTTTAACTCGCCCTTTGGGACGCAAAAAACGTGGTTTTTGCTCTCGTCTCGGCGTGTAAAATAGCCATTTCTTGTCTGTTTTTAAGGAAACGCTTTTATATTTTTTGTAAAAATTTAAATTTTAGATTTAATCAGCGTTTCCTTAATTTTATAGTAGCTAATTTATAGCCTAAAGCTCAAATAGTCAACTTACAAAACTTGTATTTTAAGAAAACTGTCAGGGCGTGTGATTCTTGATTTAAAATCACAGATTTAGGCACGTGATTCAGGATTGAGGGGGAAACCCCATTTTTTTGAAAAAAATGAGTTTTCCCCCCTCAAACGTAAGCAATTGCTTCCCCTTTTCCTGAAAAAACATTTTACCAAACAATATAACTATTTTAATTTATTAATATTTTATTTAATATCTAAAATCAAAAATCACTCCATAATTATGATTTTTAAAAATCGGAATGGCGTGCAGATTTAGCATTTTTCTTTGGTTTATGCATTAGGGCATTTTTGAAAAGAATTGTTCTAAAATGCCCTAATCACTTCATTGGAGCATGGCGACATTGAAGTGCAAAAAGCAAGAATAGAAGTGGCTTTGCCACTTCGTTAAATGATTGCTTTTTGAAAGTTATATGGGGTAGAGCAGTTTCAATCTTTATTGAAACTGCTCTAAACAAAATCTAAACAAAATCTAAATAATTTTAATTGACTATTTTTATTTTCGTATTAAAATAACTTTTGACATTTAAGCGATTAAACGCCTTTGTACAATTTTCATTATCAAGTTTTGTATGATTGGCCGGATGTTTTAAATCAGGAGTGATAATAATGGCAGATAACATAATCGACAATAAATTTAAGCTTCATACAAAATATGAGGCAAAGGGGGATCAACCCCGTGCCATTGAGGATTTGGTTAACAATATAAATCAAAATGTCCATGATCAGGTTTTGCTTGGGGTTACAGGTTCTGGGAAAACTTTTACCATGGCCAATGTTATTGCCAAAACCAATAGGCCTGCCCTTATTTTAGCCCATAACAAAACTTTGGCAGCCCAGCTTTATGGTGAGTTTCGTGCTCTTTTTCCTGAAAATGCCGTGGAATATTTTGTCAGTTACTATGATTATTATCAGCCTGAAGCCTATGTTCCCTCTTCTGATACTTATATTGAAAAGGATTCGTCCATAAATGACAATATCGATAAATTAAGGCATGCGGCAACACATGCGCTTTTTACTCGTCGAGATGTTATTATCATTGCTTCTGTTTCTTGTATTTATGGTTTGGGTTCGCCTGAATTTTATGCCAAACTCATGGTTCCCATTGAAGAAGGGCAAAGAATTGGCATGGACAGTATTATTAAAAGCTTGGTTGAAATTCAATACACACGCAATGATTATGACTTTCACAGGGGAACTTTTAGGGTTAGGGGAGATGTTCTTGAAATTATTCCTGCCTATGAACATGAGCGAGCCTTGCATTTGGAATTTTTTGGGGATGAACTTGAAAAAATCTTGGAGGTTGACCCCTTGACAGGGCAGACTCTTGGGCAAATTTCAAAAACCGTTATTTATCCTGCCAGTCACTATGTTTCAGACAGGGAAAATTTGGACAGAGCCATGGAAGATATCAGGCTTGAACTTGATGTGAGATTGCAAGAATTAAGAAAAGATAATAAACTTGTGGAAGCCCAAAGGCTTGAACAAAGAACACAGCTTGATTTGGAAATGATGCAAGAGCTTGGTTATTGCAATGGAATTGAAAATTATTCAAGGCATTTGGATAATAGAAAACAGGGCGAGCCACCCTCAACCCTATTTGATTATTTTCCAAAGGATTTTTTACTTTTTGTTGATGAATCTCACATCAGTATCCCTCAGGTGGGAGCCATGTTCAAAGGCGATCGCTCACGCAAAACCACCCTTGTGGATTTTGGGTTTAGGCTTCCCTCTGCCCTTGACAATCGCCCCCTAATGTTTCAGGAATTTTTGGAAAGAATACAGAAAAGCATTTATGTTTCTGCCACACCTGCCAAATGGGAAATGGACAAGAGCCAAGGTTTAATTGTGGAACAAATTATTCGTCCCACAGGCCTTGTGGATCCTCAAATTGAAATACGCAAGACCAAAGGACAAATGGATAATTTGGTTGAGGAATGTAAGCTTAGAGTTGAAAAAAATGAAAGGGTTTTGATTACCACTTTAACAAAGCGTATGGCAGAGGATTTGACAGAATATCTCAATAATATGGGAATCAATACCAGATATTTACATTCTGATATTGATACTTTGGAGCGAATAGCCATTATTAAAGCCCTTAGGTCCGGTGAGTTTGATGTTTTGGTGGGAATTAATCTTTTGCGAGAAGGTTTGGACATTCCCGAAGTTACCTTGGTTGCAATTTTAGATGCCGATAAGGAAGGTTTTTTGCGTTCAACGGGGGCACTTATTCAGACCTTTGGGCGTGCTGCCAGAAATGCCAATGGGCAAGTTATCCTTTATGCGGATTCCATCACAAGATCCATGCAGGCTGCCATTGATGAAACTGATAGGCGCAGACAAAAACAAACAGATTACAATAGGGAAAACAATATTATTCCAACCACAGTATTAAAATCCATGGACAGCCCTCTGGATAAACTTTATAGGCCTGAAGAAAAGACTAAAAGGGGTAAGAAAGTTGCTCAAGTTGTGGTTGAAACTCCAAAAGACCCCAAGGATATTGCTAAATTGATTGGCCAACTGGAAAAAGATATGCGTAGTGCTGCCAAGGAATTGGAATTTGAACAGGCTGCCCAAATTAGAGACAGAATAAGAGCATTGAGGGATTGCTTGGTCATTAGCGGGAGTGAAGAGTAGGGTTTATATATATAGTAGAATTAGAATTGAATGATACCACTTTTGTTTTTATATATAGTATAGTTAGAGATGTTTATATTCCACAATAAGTATGTTTACGCAACCATCTTTATTTACAGATTTAATAAAAAGCACTGTCATCGCGACGTGGCAATCCACATCACCGTTAACTCCGCTAACTTTTACACAAAGTGTAAAAGTATATAAGTAAATAAAAATAGTCACTTTTCCTCCTTACACTTTGTGAGGTGGAATAAGGTATTGATTATATTATGTGGATTGCCACGATTGTAGGTTAACGAATTTAATTAATCGCCAAAATATGTAAATTATGTTTTTTTGCTAATTTAATGGCTTTTTCCCTATCAAAAAACAGGGTATGATAGGCTTCAACCGCAATTGCTCTATAATCATGGGCAATTAATGTTTCAATTGTTGTCAATCCAATGCAGGGTAAGTCAACTCTGACATCTTGTTTTGGTTTACTTCTTTTTATGGCTGTGCAGTTATAACCGCCAAGTTCTGCCCCTCTTTTTATGGCGGCGTCTGTTCCCTCAAGGCTTTCAACTGCCATGACAATTCCATTTCTGACCACAATACATTGACCTATGTCAAACTTACCTATTTGTTTGGAAATGGTTACTCCAAAGGCAATATCATCTTTGATTTGTTGAGGAATATTTTTTCCTGTTAAATTTCCCACCGGAGTTCTTAAGCTGGGGATTAAATCGGCGGCAGATAGGGGAATAAAGCCTTCTGTTTCCAATTCTTTTAAAATTGCCCTCAACAAGACATCATCGCCCTTGGTTTTTAAGGAAAAAAGTAATTTTGTGGCTCTAAAATCAGGTCTTAAGCTAAGGGCTTTTGGTTTATTGATTGTTCCTGCAAGGCACAAGTGCTGAACATGATTATTTTTAAAAAATTTAAATAATTTACCCAATTGTCCAAGTGGGAGTATTGTAAAGTCATCACAATAGTCTGCCAGTTCAGGATTGGTATTGTCATGAAAACCGCAAATAAATACTTTCTGCCCGTTTTTTCTGGCTTCCTCGGCAATTAGTCTGGGAAATTGTCCTCCCCCTGCAATAATTCCAAGTGTTTCATATCTTTCTTCCGACTTTGCTTTTGCTAATTCCATCTCTTCCAGTGTTGTCTCATACAATGATAAATCTTCCTGTTCTGATTCTTCCAGAAATGACTCGCCCTGTGCTGATTCTTCCTGAAATGACGTTTCTGTATTTATTTCTTCGTTCAAAATAGTTACCTCGAAATTTTGTTAATTATTTTGTTTTCATATGAAATATTACATAAAGTTTTAGCTTTGTCCATGATTTTAGCATGTCATTAAATAAAAAAACAATTTGGCAAAATAATTTGCTTGAAATTTTATTCACATCTGTATATAATTAAACGCCTGTTTGGTAAAATAGGTTAAATTAATTATTTTTTTTCATTATATTAGATTGTTATTTTATTATTCTGAAAAAATGCAGAGAGCAAAATGTTATTTTTTGAAAAGGCAAAAGAAGAAAAAGAAAATTTGTTATCCAAATGGAAAGATTTATATTATAAGGCCTATGAGCTTGGCAGTGCCGGTCTTGTTCGGGCAAGTAGTGATAAATTTACCAATCCCATAGGAATTATTACAAGTTCAAGTTTGAAAATTCTTTTTGAAGCTGTTGTCGGTGATGATGTGGAGCCTTTGGATGTGCAAAATGCTTTAAAAGAGTTGATTCAACTAAGATCAATTCAAAAAATGAGTCCAACAGAGGCAGTTGGGCCACTTGTTCAACTAAAGAAATTATTTAAGGAAGAAATTGTATCTTTCTGTTTAAAAGAAAATAATGAATCAAAAAATATAAAAAATGTTTTTGATGAGTATTTTATAGCGGAAGCTCGTATTGACAGCCTTTTTTTGATGGCACTTGATTTATATGCCCATCAAAAGGAGAAAATTTTCAATTTGAGAGTTGAGGAAATTCATCGCAATCAATCCCAGGTGGTTCGCTGGGCGAAATTGCATGAAAAAAAGCAAAACACAAACCACAAAACTGAGGGGTAAAGCAATGGCGATAGCGTTGGCAGCAATCGTGGTCATCTTTGTCATCGGTTGGATCGGAGCCTTGATAGGTTTGCAATATTTATTGGGTGTAATCTTACCCTGTATTGCATTTTTAATCTTTCTAATTGGCTTCGTATGGCGAATAGTTAACTGGGCGAAATCTCCGGTTCCTTTTGCCATTCCCACAACAGGCGGACAAGAAAAATCACTTGATTGGATTAAACCCGCCCGTTTGGATTCACCTACGACTACCATGGGTCTATTAGGGCGTATGTTTTTGGAAATATTCACATTTAGATCCCTATTTCGTAATACAAGAGCAGTAAGAACAGAAATAGACGGAACACCGAGAATAACATATTATTCATCAAAATGGTTATGGTTATTTGCCTTAATCTTCCATTATAGTATGTTAATGATCATCATTCGACACGCACGTTTCTTTTTTGAACCTGTGCCGCTTGTGATTAACATTCTTGAGTTTGCCGACGGAATTTTCCAAATTGGCGTACCACGTTTCTTTTTAACAAATGCTCTTATCGTTGGTGCCTTACTTTTCCTTTTGCTTAGAAGAGTAATGGCAGAAAATTTAAAGTACATTTCATTACCTGCCGACTATTTTGCCCTATTCTTACTTTTGGCAATAGTTTTATCAGGTATGTGCATGCGTTATATGGATAAGGTTGATATTGCCACTGTGAAAGTTGTGCTCATGGGAGCAGTAACCTTTGATTTTCCGACCTTTGAACAAATGCGTCAAATCGGAGCAATATTCTACATTCATATAACATTTGTCAGTGCTTTATTGATTTATTTCCCATATTCAAAACTTATGCATATGGGCGGAGTATTTTTATCACCAACTCGTAACATGAAAGTAAATACCCGTCAGGTTCGTCATGTAAACCCTTGGAATCCTCCAAAGAAATTCCATACCTACGCTGCGTATGAAGACGATTTTCGCGAACTTATGGAAGAAGCGGGATTACCTGTTGACAAATCATCTGAAAACACAACCGACGGCAAAACAGAAACAGCCTAAAGGAGTACGGATATGGCAAAAATGCCTACCTCTGATCAGCTTTTGGCAGCTACGCCAAAATGCTTTCCCGATAAGGGCTGGATGGAAATCAAGCCTGAATTTACACCGGGTACTTATCCCTATCCTGCAAAAGCAGATACTTTGGCAGCCCTAGGTATGCCAAACCCCCATACTTGGGCACCTGAAGATGAGGATTGGAACTTACCTGAAAATTGGGAAGAAATTATTTATAATGGACTTAAAGAACGCCTTGAAAAGCACCGTTCTTTAAAAGTATTTATGGATACATGTGTTCGCTGTGGTGCTTGTGCCGATAAGTGTCACTTTTTCCTCGGAACCAATGATCCTAAAAATATGCCTGTTCTGAGAGCAGAACTTTTGCGTTCAATTTATCGTAAAGATTTTACTGTGGCAGGTAAACTTCTTGGTAAATATGCAGGGGCAAGAAGTGTTGATAAGGAAGTTATCAAGGAACTATTTTCCTATGCCTATCAATGTACAGAGTGCAGACGTTGTTCTCTTTTCTGTCCTTACGGTATTGATACAGCTGAAATTACAGCCATAGTGCGTGAGCTTTTATACGAACTCGGACTTGGAATTAACTGGGTTATGGAACCTGTTTCCAACTGTAACCGCACAGGAAACCACCTTGGTATTCAGCCCCATGCTTTTAAAGAAATTGTGGAATTTTTATGCGATGACATTGAAGAAGTTACCGGTATTCGCATAGATCCTCCCTTCAACGAAAAAGGACATGAAGTATTATTTATTACTCCCTCAGGTGATATCTTTGCCGACCCCGGCATTTATACCTTCATGGGTTATTTAATGCTTTTCCATGAAATAGGATTGGATTATACCCTTTCAACCTATGCTTCCGAGGGTGGTAACTTTGGTTCCTTTGTTTCCTTTGATATGGCAAAGAAATTAAATGCCAAAATGTATCATGAAGCCGAACGTCTTGGATCCAAATGGATTTTGGGTGGTGAGTGCGGACACATGTGGAGAGTTGTAAACCAATATATGGCAACATATAACGGGCCTACTCCATCTTGCATGACAACCCCTGTTTCACCTATCACAGGCACAGTTTTTGAAAATGCGGCAGCAACCAAAATGGTACACATTGCCGAATTTACCGCTGACCTTATCAAACATGATAAACTAAACCTAAGACCTGAAAGAAATGACCATTTAATAACCACTTGGCATGATTCTTGTAACCCCTCAAGGGGCATGGGTTGTTTTGATGAACCAAGGGCAGTTTTAAAGGCTGTTTGCAATAATTTCTTTGAAATGCCTGAACATACCATTAGGGAAGAAACTTTCTGCTGCGGTTCAGGCTCAGGCTTAAACTCTGAAGAAGTTATGGAACTCAGAATGAGAGGCGGATTGCCAAGAGCCAATGCTGCTCGTTGGGTTGCCGACCATAATAATGTTAACCGTATTGCTTGTATGTGTGCCCTTGACAGAGCTATTTTGCCACCACTTATGGATTATTGGGTTCCCGGTGTTGATGTTAGCGGACTTCATGAGCTTGTGGGTAATGCCTTGGTCATGAAAGGTGAAATTCCAAGAACCATGGACTTACGCCAAGAAGACTTGGAATATCCCGATCCTGAACCTGAAGAAATTGAAGATGAAGCAGATGATGCTGCTGAAAATGTAGAAAACGGAGGGGACAATGTATAATGCAAAATATATTATTCCTGGGATCATTATCTTTGTGTTGCTTATTACCTCTCCATTTTGGTTAAATTTTGGCACTCCCAAATATAATTATCCTAAACTTGCCTTGCCTGTAGATGAAACAGGCAAGAAAATTGAATGTGTAGAACCTGCTGAATGGATGCGTGCCAATCACATGGATTTATTGAATGAATGGCGAGATGCTGCCCTTCGTGACGAAAAAAGAATCTATGTTTCAAGCACAGGTAAAGAATATGAAGCCAGCTTGCAAAATACTTGTATGACATGTCATGCCAATTATGAAAATTTTTGTTTGACTTGTCACGTAGAAAATGCAGTAGAACCATATTGCTGGGATTGTCACATAGAACCCAAGGGGGTTAGCAATGAATGAAAATAGACGTTATTTTCTAAAAGTTGCAGGTCTTTCTACCTTTGCTCTGACTGCAGGTATCGGAGCCAGTTTAGCAAGAGCTGTTTCACAAGATAAACCGGCGGGCGACGGTTCCTATATGACCGACCCGGACGCTATCAAAGGCAAGCGTTTTGCCATGGTTATTGATACTCGTAAATTTGAAAGCGAGCTTGACATGCAACCAATTATTGATGCTTGTCATGCCTATCACAATGTGCCGACTGTACAAGGTGAAGGAATTGATACCAAAAAAGATATAAAATGGATTTGGCATGATACTTACAAGCATAGTTTTACAGACGACAGTTCACCTCTTATTCCCGAAGAAGTTAAAAATCGTCCCTACTTCCTCCTATGCAACCAATGTCAAAACCCCTCTTGCGTTAGGGTTTGCCCTGTAAAAGCAACTTATCAAACAGATCAAGGTCCTGTTGCCATTGATTATCACCGTTGTGTCGGTTGTCGTTTTTGTATGGCAGGTTGCCCCTATGGTTCACGTTCTTTTAACTACTATGACCCCAGAAGATTTATGAAGAGCGATGAATATAATATGAAGTATCCCACAAGAATGCGCGGAGTTGTAGAAAAATGTACTTTCTGTCAAGAAAGACTTGAACTTGGACAATTGCCAATTTGCGTGGAAATGTCAAACGGCGGTATTTTATTTGGTGATATTACAGATCCAAATTCAGATGTTCGCAAAGCTTTGGCTGAAAACTTCACTATTAGACGTAAACCCGGCTATGGGACTGACCCTGCCGTTTACTATATTATTTAGGAGGGCGTTATGCTTGAGAAAGTGCTCAAAGGATCGCCCAAATATTATTTGTGGCTGACATTCTTATGTGGACTTATAGCTGTCGGAGTAAGTGTATACATCTTTCAGCTTATGGACGGTCTTAGTATTACAGGGTTAAACAGAGATAATTCATGGGGTTTTTACATTGCCCAGTTTACCTACTTGGTTGGTGTGGCTGCCTCTGCCGTTATGCTTGTTTTGCCTGCTTATTTTCATAATTATAAAAAGTTTAAACGTGTAATTATTTTTGGTGAATTTTTGGCCATTGGGGCTGTGACCATGTGTATGCTTTTTATCGTGGCAGACATGGGGCAACCTCAAAGGGTGTTTAATGTATTTTTATACGCAACTCCAACATCAATTCTCTTTTGGGACGCAACTGTTTTATGTGTTTACTTGGTTTTAAACGCAATTATCGGTTGGGTAACCTTAGAAGCCGAAAAAGTGAATATGCCTCCACCAAAATGGATTAAATATTTAATTTATTTATCCATTGTTTGGGCATTTTCAATTCACACAGTAACAGCTTTTCTTTATGCAGGTATTCCAGGGCGTTATTTATGGTTTACCGCCATCTTGGCAGCTCGCTTCCTTGTTTCTGCTTTTTGTTCAGGTCCGGCTATTTTGTTATTGCTTATCTTGATCTTGAAAAAAGTTGCAAACTTTGATTGTGGTAAAACCGTTGTCAGAACCTTGACCATTATCATTACCTATGCCATGGTCTTTAACATTTTCTTCTTTATGTTGGAAGTGTTTACGGCTTTCTACAGCGGAGTTTACTCCCACCAATTACCACTTAGATATATTTTTGGTTTTGTGGGTACGGAAGAGGGGGCTTGGATAGGTCCTTGGATGTGGACAGCGGCTGTTTTAGGCATAACCTCCATGATTTTATTGGTGGTGCCAAAACTCAGAACCAATGATAAAATCTTGCCTTATACATTAATCATGCTTGTGATGGCAACATGGATTGATAAAGGTCTTGGACTTTTAATCGGTGGTTTTAGCCCAACAGCATTTAAAACCTATACAATTTATACACCGACCATACCTGAACTTACAATCTCGCTAGGTATTTTTGCAGTCGGTGCCTTGGTCACTTCAATTCTATGGAAAATTGCCCTTGAAGTGAAAAAAGATGCAGGAACTTTTGATTTACCAAAAGACTTCTGATAAAATCAGATAGAATAAAAAAAGCCCCGAAAGGGGCTTTTTTTATTTTTAGGGGTGTCGGTTAAAGGGAACAGTCTTGTAGTTTTTTTCTTGATATACCACAAGTTTAAAATTATCGTTTAACGAAAATAATAAATTAAAAGGCAGTTATTAAAATTGTCGTTTAACGAAAGTAAATCAAATTGGTTGTCATTGCACAGTCTATATTTGTCCTTTTATATATCCTTGGGAACAGAAACATGGCAGAAGCAAGAGGTGTCTTCTTCTCCCATTTGTTTTGCAGGTGGATTTTTAACCAAATAATTTATACAACGCTTCAAATCATCAATAAACAATTTAGCCAATTCTTTACTAAATCCATGTCTGACCAAGGCACGCATTACAACCAAATCTTCTCTGTTTTTTGGCATGGAGTAAGCCGGAACTTGCCAGCCTCGTGTTTTAAGTCTGTCTGACAAGTCATATAGGGAAAATTTTATTTTTTCGGGGTCTTTGAATGTCCAAGTGACGCAAGGAATACCACCTTTACCATCGTATAAAATTTTAAATATATTTAATTTTTCCATTTCAGATGACAGATAGAGGGCTGTATCATAGCAAAATTGATGAACTTTATGATAGCCTTCTCTGCCAAGACGAAGCAGGTTATAATATTGCGCCACAATTTGTCCGCCGGGGCGAGAAAAATTGAGGGCAAATGTTGGAACATTACTTCCCAAATAATTTACATTAAAAATTAGATCTTCAGGCAAATCAGAAGCTTCTCTCCAAACTATCCAGCCAACACCAAGGGGAGCAAGTCCAAATTTATGCCCTGAAGCATTGATTGATTTTACTCTTTTAATTTTAAAATCCCATAGAAGATCAGGGTCGATGAAAGGAGCCAAGAAAGCACCACTTGCGCCGTCAACATGAATTGGAATATCAAGACCTGTCTTTTTTTCAAATTCATCAAGAGCATCACTTAATGCCTGTACAGGTTCATATTGTCCTGTATAGGTTACACCCAGGGTTGAAACAAAACCTATTGTATTTTCATCACAATATGTTTCAACATATTGTGAAACATTATCGGGATGCATAATTAGATGATCTCCCTCCATGGGGATTACTCTAAGTTCCACGTCCCAATATTTACAAAATTTATGCCAGCAAATTTGGACAGGTCCTGTAACCAAGTTTGGCTTGTCATAACTTTTTCCTGCTTCTTTGCGTTTATTTCTCCAATGCCATTTTAATGTCAAACCTCCGAGCATGGCAGCTTCACTTGAACCTGTTGTTGAACAACCCATGGTTGTTGTTGGGTTTGGTGCATTCCATAAATCCGCCAAAATTTGCACACAGCGATTTTCAATTTCAGCAGTTTGAGGGTATTCGTCTTTGTCAATCATATTTTTATCAAGGCATTCGTCCATTAATTGATGAATTTCAGGATCCAGCCAAGTTTGACAAAATGTTGCCAGATTTTGTCTGGAATTTCCATCAAGCATAAGTTCGTCATGAATGGCTTGATATACGGCTCTCGGAGCTTTTTCTTCATTTGGAATTTCATGTTTTGGCATGGTGTTGGCTAAATCAAGGCAAGCAAAAACATCATCTTTATAATCTGAACTCATATAATCTCCCTTTTTAGCTAAATTGTTGTAAAATGAATTATTTTTCCATGTTTTCTACAATGTTTTCAGTATTCTTTTTCCATTCAGGCTTTTTATTGGCTTGAATGATAAGAGGAATACCGATAAAGACAATAAGTCCGGCGGCAACAAGCCCCACATATAGAGCAGGATTACCCACAGGAAGCTGACTTGGCGGGAAAAAGCTGACAATGAGTGAAAAGGCAACGCCAAGCATGCCAATTCCTGCAATAAAAATCATGCCAAAATTTCCACCCGGCACCTTATAAACTCTTGGTAAATCGGGTTTTGTATAACGTAATTTAATGGCTGAAGCATACATCATCATATACATGACCAAGTACAAAGTAATTGTCATGGCAGAGAGGATAAAGAACGCAACGCTGACATTATCCATAATAAAATAAAGCGATGCCAATAGGGTAACTATAATTCCTTGGATAATCAAAATAGTAATTGGTGAACCATTATGATTTATTTTGGCTAAACTTGGCGGAATTTCTCCCTCGTTTGCAGTTTCCAAAAGTCCGGCACTTGGGCCGCTAATCCAAGACATTATACCGCCAATTGCACCAAATGCCAATAAAAATGCAATGATAGGTGTTAAATATTCAATATTGAATTTTGTAAGTAAATTTTGAAATGCCTGCATAAGTCCTGCTGTCAAACTTATTTCATCGGCAGGCAAAACAGAGGCCACAGCCATTGATCCCAAAAAGAACAAAAACAAAACAATCAAGGAGGCAGTCAATAGGGCTTCGGGGAATTGGGTAGAGGGTTTTTCCATTTCAGAGGCATGTACGGCATGAACCTCAACTCCGGCAAAAAGTAAAATAATCCCACCTAAAAAGGCCATACTGCCAAGACCTGTAATATGTGGAAATATTCTGCTGTGCCAACCCTCACTTGTGGAATTTGTTTCTTGTAAAAATGCAATGGGATTTCCTTGGTCAATCCATAAAAATCCAAGTACAATGATGAAAATTCCGGGTAATAATGTACCTAAAATAACACCATATTTGGTTATAGAGTTTGCAATACCTGAACCGGCCAACGTTAATATTGTAGCCCCCCAATAAATAATCAAAATGACAGAGCCTGTGTAGGCACCGCTACTTGCTAAATTTGGCTTTCCGATCACATAGGCAATGGACGCCGCCGCAAAGGCCAATACTGTCGGATACCAAACAACATTTTGAATCCATTGCAACCAAATGGCAGTAAAACCCCATTTGTTGCCATAGGCTTCTTTTACCCATGTATATACCCCTCCTTTTTTATTGCTGAAAGCGCTGCCAAGTTCTGCTGAAACCAAGGAGGCAGGCAATAGGAAAAAAAATGATGCAAAAAGGATATAAAAGACCATGGATAGTCCTTCTTTTGCCATCATTGGCAAGCCACGCAAGCTGACAACTGCCGCAACAGTCATCATGCTCATGGTAAACACAGTCATTTTCTTCATACCGGACATGGTTACTCTCCTTTGAATTATGACTGTCATACTTTACTTAATCCGTTTATACAGTTTGAAAACTCATTGTTTTGGTAAAATTTACAAAAAATGTACGGATTATGTTTATTTCTTGTAAATTTTAAAGCATATTAAATTTGCTTTAATAACAATTTGTCATCATGTTTTTCAATGCGGACTATGTGGAAATCATGGAATATTAAGTGTAGAATGAGAAGTAAAAACAGGTAAGTGAAAAATAATTTTATAATTCGTGTAAAGCTTATGAAGAGCAATATCTATTTATCAGTTACTATAGGGGGAATGTAAACTATGAAAGGCATATTCTTGTTATAATGTTATATAAATATATATAAATTTATATTTATATTGTTACATATAGTTTATCTTGTGAACCAAACCTAGAATATTGTGAAAAGTCTATTAAATAAAATTCTTGAGAAATATTATGCGTTTTTTTAAACAAAGCAAGGATAAGGCTATTTTGTATACTGAAAAGAGAGCTTTATTTCCATAAAGCCCATGGAGGAAAGTTTTCTGATAACAGAAGCTATTTTATAAATATAAGGTTATTAGAAATAATGTCAAGAAAGTTTTTTATTGTTAAAAATGCTTTTTTAAGAAAGGGGGAGCATGTGATTCCAATTTGCACACGTTATTCCAATTTGGGGGCTTTGCCCCCCAAACCCCCGGCAAAGGGAGTGACCACGTGATTCCGGATTGAGGGGGGAAACCCCATTTTTTTGAAAAAAATGAGTTT